>CAYPWC010000029.1:0-7419 GCA_964414335.1 uncultured Gammaproteobacteria bacterium
CGAACCGCTTCTCTTATAATTTCCACTCTTTTTTCTGATTGGTGGAGAACATTGACTAAAAGGGCGGCGTCAAGGCTGCTGGTTTCTATTTGAGTCGCTTTAAAGACTTCCAAATTACTCCAGACAGTTTTTACTTGAGGCAAATTTTCTTTAAGCGCCTGGTGTCTAATTTGTTCGAGCGTTCCCTTGAGAATATCAACCGCATAGACCTGACCGCGACGGCCGACAAGCTTGGCCAGGGGCCAAACAAAGAAGCCGAAGTTACCGCAACCCAGTTCGGCTGTTTTTTGGCCTTCTTCTATTGTTATTTTACGCAAAATGCTATCAATGTCAAATAGAATGGTTTTTTTATTGTCTGGCATATGTTTATTTATTCGACTAAAATTTGTCTAGTAACCGTTTGTTCGCGACTATATTTCTTTTTCGCTTTAACAATAATATTGTTTAATCCTTTTTTAAGATTAACCGTTTGCGAGAAGTATCCGTCCTGGTTGTTTAGGACGAGCTCACCATTAATGGTTATTTCTGCTTCTGCCTCCGTTTCGCCTTTAACTTGAAGACTGGTGTCTGAGAGAGCTAAGTTGGTTTCGGGTTGAGTAATAATTAATTTGGGCGGGAGAGTAATTTTTTTAAAATAGAAGCTTAAATAAAGAAAGCAGGTGATAATGGCCCCAATAATGAGAAGATTTCTAATGAGCCGAGGAAAGATTATAAACTTATGTCGAGCTAGTATTTTTCTGGAAAAAGGATCATCGGGATGATTGCTTAGTAGTTGTTCGTTCCATAATTTCAAGATTTCATTAACATTTAGGCCAAGAAAGCGGGCATATTGTTTAAGAAAATTTTTTCCGTAGAGGCCAGCTGGTAAATTTTCTAGGCGCTCATCTTCAATCGCTAAAAGATATTCAGCCTTAATATTTATTTTTTTGGCGATATCGTCAATCTTTAGATTTTTAAAGCGTCTCGCTTGGCGGAGCTTTTCTCCCCAGCTTTCAATGTTTGTTATTTTTTTAGGGACAAACGAGTTCATCGGTTTTGAGAGATTGAGTTTTCAGAGGCAATTAACTCCATTTTGTCGGTGTTGCCCTTCCAGTCTAAGCCAAGCGTTTTTAAAACGAATTGGATAATAACATAACTAGCAAACACAATAATCAAACCGATAATGGCGGCAACAATAATTTTTCTTGCCTTTTCAATCTTTTCTTTACTGCCGGCAGAAATTAGGAAAGTAAAACCACCATAAATAAACATTACTAAAGTTAATGATCCGACAATGCCCAATATCCAGCGCGAGGCTCCGATGATAATTGTTAGAATATCGCTTAGTTCATAATCCCCGGTTTTATAGGCAGCGCTCCCCGGGTCAATAATAGGTTCAGCTTGGGTCACTAGGGGAATAATTACTAGGCTTAAGAGGAAAGCGGCAATAATAATTTTTTTTGTCATATATAGAAAGAGAAGTTAATAAACAGTGGTGATTAGTAAACGGTTTGCTGGACTTTGGCCGCTCCGGTGCCGATAATTTCCTTAAGTTTGTCACTAGAATTTTTAGGCACAAGATCAATCATTTCGGCAATCGCCTCTTCAGCGGCTTGGACGTTTTTCCCATAATACCAGCTTTTAGCCGTTAGAACTTGATCGGCAAAAACACCGATTTCATTATCTTCTTTTTGACTAGCGACTAAGGACCGAAGAGCCGTCGGTCGTTTAGTTTTTTCCAAGTAACTTTTTACTTGCTCTTCTTTAGTGATAAATTGAACAAAATCCCAAGCCTCATTGATAGCCGGACTCTTTTTAGAAACCACCTCTACCCAGTAGTTAGCAAAATTAATATTAGTCGGAGGAACCCCTTCAATTTGGGGGAGCTTGGCAATTGAGAAGTTTAGTTTAGGCGCCTGCGCCTTAATTGTTTCTAGGTCATAGGAATAACTAAACATAATTGCTAAGTTGCCGCTGATAAATAAATCTAAGGAATTTGGTAAATCAGCGTTCCAAGAATATGACTCTTTTGCTGGATCAGCAAAATCAGTGTAGAAACGTAAAGCGTCAGCCCCCGGACTATAACTAGTGGTGGTTGAATCAGGTACAGATTGAAAGGTTACTTGGCCGGTTTTTGTCATCATGGTGGCACCGCTTTGCATCATTAAGACCGCGAGAATATCACTGTAGCGATTAATGTTTTTGCTGCCACCAAGAGCGGCACCGGACTGGATTAGCCCGCGCTTTGAATCTTGTTTTGTTAACTTTTTAATGTCTTGAAGAAACTCTTTATTCCAGTAACTGGGAACCTGACTAATACCAGCATTGTTAAACAAATCTTTATTGTAGTACATGGCTAAAGTATCGACTGAAAGGGGGAGTCCATAGACTTGACCGTCATCTAGAATTACGTCTTGGCTAACGACATCAACGAATTTGTCTCGCAATTCTTTTAGAGAAAGACTTTTCGTAGTTCTCGTTTCAGGAATAACCTCTTTTTTTATTGAGCCGGTCGTAACGGGATAAACCATGGTAATTGTTTCAGGCATGGGAGCTAATTTGGTTTGATATTTTCTCATCCAGGTGTTATGGATTGAAAAAACATCTGGTCCGCGGTCTTCGGCTAAGGCGTTTAATAGTTCGGCCTCATACTCACTATAGCGAAGTTTCTTATAGTTAATAGTGATAAAGGGATGAAGGGCTTTATATTTTTCAATGATTTCTTCAAAGTCGTCTGGACCATCAAATACGCGCCAATAGTTAATAGTAATCGGCTTCATTGCCTCTTTAGTCTTTTTTTCAGTTACCTTGCAACCGAATCCGGAACTGATAATAAAAACCATTAATAAAAAGAGAATTGTTATTTTTTTGAACATATTTTTAGTAATTGTTTACCATCTTATTATATCAAAAATAGCTTGAATATTCCAACTATTATTATCTGGAAAAGAAGCGAGAGCTAACGGACTTATTTAAACTAGAGGATAATTAAAAAAACCGCTCCCTAGGAACGGTTTTTTTCGTAAAACTAAGAGTCAAATTATTTTTTTAATTCATCGAGTTTAACGCTTAAAAGCTTGCTAACCCCATCGGCTTCCATGGTTACCCCGTATAGGATGCTAGCGCGGCGCATGGAGGCGCGGTTATGAGTAATAACGATGAATTGGGTCTTATTGGATAAATCATCAAGAATTTTTGCCAGGCGCTCAGAGTTGGCTTCATCCAGAGCGGCATCCGCTTCATCTAAAACGACAAATGGTGAGGGATTGGCGCTAATAATAGCACAAATTAAAGCAATAGCCGTTAAAGCTCGTTCACCACCTGAAAGCATGGAAACGGCTTGAATTTTTTTGCCTGGAGGAATAGCTTGGATTTCAATTCCCGCCAAACCAACCGCATTATGTTTCTTTAGAAATTTGATTTTCTTTAAACGTTCATCGGTTTCATTCTTGATTTCGACTTCAGCCGGGTTTAGGCCAGCGGCCGGACTCACTTGACCCGGATTGTTTGATTTATCATCCTTTCCTTCTTCTTTTTCTAAATCCTCAAGCATTACTTTGGAGATTTTGGCCGCTCCGCCGTTAAAGAGAATTTTAAAGTAGTCATTGAATTTTTCGGAAATGATTTTAAACTCTTGATCGAAGCGCCCCTTGATGTTGAGGTCGAGTTCGTAGATAACCTCCTCTAGCGATTTAATGGTTTGATTAAGGTCGCTTGTTTGGGTGCTTAAAAAATCATGGCGTTCTTTGGTGTCGGCAAATTCTTTTTCGGTTTCTGGATCAATGCCACCGATTTGTTCAAGTTGTGTTTTGTAACTTGCAATGTTTTTCTGCCAGCGATCCAAAGAAACCTCTTCGGAATTAAGTTGATGATTTTTAATGTCGTTTAAATCAAGTTCGTCGGTTCTAATATTTGCCTCTAAATCCTCTAACTTAGTTTCTTGTCTAGTAGCTTCAACCTTTAAATTGTTTAATTCACTAAGTAGGGAGTTGAGTTCTTGCTGGAGGGCTTGAATATTTTTTTGATAATCAAACATTTGAGCCTTCTCTTGTTCTTGGGCGTTGTTTAGCTTTGCTAGCCGGTCTTCAAGTGTTTTTATTTCTTCATTTAAGGAATTAACCCTTTTTAGAATATCCGCTTTTTCAGCTTCAATCGCGCTGGCATCAAATTTTATTTGGCTCTTGGCTAGTTTGGTGGAAATATCGACAAGCTCCTTTTCAATTTGAGTTTTTTTAGTTTGCAAAAGACGAAGGCGCTCGGCGAGAGTTGAAGCTTTAAGGCGCGATTCATTTATTTGATTGATAACAGCCTGACGTTTTTCTAGATAACTACTAGTAGCGGCCTGGCCCTTGAGGTTCGCTTGTTCTTTTTCAAGGAGGGTAATTTTTTTTGTTAACTCCTGTTTTTCTGTTTCTAAGGCGCTGGCGTCAAATTTAGTTTGGGCTTTTTCCAGTTTGCCTTGAATATCTATTAGTTCTCTAGTTGTTTGTCTTTCCTTTTCTTCCATTAAACGAAGCCGTTCATTAAGGGTCGTTAGTCGAAATCTTTCATTATTTAGATTTTCTTGGGCTTGTTGTTTAGCTTCGCTGAGAGTAATAATTTCTGTTTGAATTTCTTTAATCTGTTTAAGCTTATCATCATCTAGGCCGCTAATTAATTTGGTAATCTTTTTTTGAAAATCATTTTTGGCGCCAGCAATTAACTGTTTTATCTTCTCTAGTTCGCTTTCCTTTTCAATATTATCAAGTTGAGCGAGAAAATCATCGATCAATCGGCTAATTTCTTCGTTTTGATTTTCATTCTGACCACTTTTTTTAAGGTCATTGTTTAGGGTTTCGAGGCTTTTGTTAAGACGCGCTAAATCGCTTTGGATGGTGGCTAGCTTTTCGGTGGCGACCTTTTCTTCTTCGCGGCTATTTTGTGATTTAAGTTCGGAAATATCTTCTTTGAGTTTGAAAATTTCTTTAGTTAGTTCCTCGTTCTTGTTATTTAACCAAGAAACATCGAACTGTCCTTGAACTTCTAAGTTAGCCTCAAGAACGGCTTCCAGCTTGGAGATTTGTTTAAAGTATCCAGTCTTTCTTATTTCAAGCTCTTCTATCTGTCGGCGCACTCCGGCGGCGCGATCAAGTTCGCGGTTAAGATTGGTTAACTCCGAGTTAAGATTTTCAAGTTCGGAGGAATTATTGTTTTTCGAAAGCAGATTAATTTCGTGAACAACGTTTTCTAGTTCAGTATTTAACTCCCCTTGTTTGTTATTTAACCAGGAGACGTCAAACTGCCCTTGAGCTTCGAGCTGAACTTCTAATTCTGCTTGGAGTTTGGTTAATTGTTTTTGGAGTTGATTTTTTTGATTTTCTAAATCCTTTAAGCGTGGTTGGAGTTCGTTAATTTCTTGAAAATTATTAGTAGTTCTAATTTTGTTTAAATCATCGTTTAATTTTTCTAAGCGCTTTTCTTTGTCGATTTTATTTTTCTCCAAATCTAAAAAGCGATCATTAGCTTGATTAAGTTTTTGGTTTATTTCCTGCCAAAGAAAACCGTAGTAGTTTAATTGAAGACTAAAAAGATCTTTGGATATTTCGTCGCGACGTTTTAGTTTTTCCACTTGGCGGGTTAAACTTTTTAGACGCGGCCTGATTTCTGCTAAAAGCATTTCCACTTGTTGCAAGTTTTCATAACTAGACTCTAATTTGTTTAGAGCAGAATCACGTTTAATTTGGAATTGTTTCACGCCAGTAGCTTCATCAAAAAAATCTTTTCGTTCGGCGGCCGAAGTATTGAGAAAGTTTTCAACCATACCTTGGCCGATAACGCTATAGGTTTTTTGACCGAAATTGGCTTTGGCTAAAAGCATTTGAATATCTGAGAGGCGGACGCGGTGATTGTTAAGTAAGTATTCACTTTCGCCACTGCGGTAGACGCGTCTGGTAATAACAATTTCTGGACAGCTAAGAATGAGCTGATCAAGATCGCTTTCCTTTTCAATCGTTTCGGGAATATTGGTTTTATTTTTTAGGGCTTCTAAATTATTCAAACATAAAGAGACCTCTGCCATGCCGAGTTGTCCCTTTTTATCTGATCCAGAAAAAATAACGTCTTCGCTTTTTTTTCCGCGAATAGTTTTAAGACTTTGTTCGCCGAGCGCCCAACGAATAGAGTCGGCGACATTTGACTTGCCGGATCCATTAGGACCAACGATGGCGGTTAGGCCCCGTTTTTGTCCGTCGATTAGTCCGGAGAAGATTAATTTGTTTTTATTGGCAAAGGATTTGAACCCCTGAATTTCTAGTCTTTCTAAATACATAAATCAGCTCTTTTTGATTTAATTTTTTTTCTATATAATAATATCATAGAGGATAAAACCTAAAAAGACAAATAAAAATATGATTATTTCTTTGAGTGGAGCTTTGGGTTCGGGTAAAAGCACGATTGCTCAAATGTTGGCCGAGAAGTTGTCTTGGCCGCGATATTATATTGGTGCCTTGAGACGGCAGGCCGCCCAAAAAAGAGGCCTTACTTTGGCTGAATACAACGAGCTTGGAGAGGTCGATCCAGAAACCGATCGAGAAGTCGATGGTTACCAAAAGGAGCTGGGCGAGAAAGAGGATAACTTTATTATTGAGGGTCGAACTTCTTGGTATTTTATCCCCCAGTCCCTTAAGTTGTATTTAGATGTTAAACCAGAAGAGGGCGCTAAGAGAATTTTCGCTAGTTTAAAAGCAAAAAACGATAGAAATGAGGATAAAAACCTTGATAGTTTAGAGGCAGTTCTAGAAAGCAATCAAAGACGAGTAGAAAGCGATCGAAAGAGATATGAAAAATACTATCAAATTGACGTCTATGATCCTAAAAATTATGATTTTTACCTAGACACCACCAATTTAACGCCGGCAGAGGTTTTTGCGGCCGTTTATAATTACATCGAAAACCATCTTGACAAGAGGAAAAATTAATTATAATATTAGACAAGATTTCCCTTATTAAATAAGTGTTTCAAAACGAGATCCAACCAATCTCGTTTATAAATTACAAACCATATGGTTGAGACAAAATTAGAATTAAAGCCAGGAATGACTGTCAGAGTCTACCAAAAAATCAAAGAACTAAATTCTAAAGGCGAAGAAAAGGAAAGAGTTCAATATTTTGAAGGTATGATTATTGCTCGCAAGCACCGCAAAGAAACGGGAGCGACTATTACTGTTCGCAAGGTTTCTGAAGGTATTGGCGTTGAAAAGATTTTTCCTTTGAACTTGCCAACAATTACTAAAATTGAAGTAAAGAAAGTGGCGGAAGTAAGAAGAGCTAAACTGTATTATCTTCGAGATGGTTATAAAAAGAGATTAAAAGAAAAGGTCGTTAAATAGACGACTTTTTCTGGTTTCGGGGCGGATGGTGAAATTGGTAGACACGCAAGCTTGAGGGGCTTGTGGCCGCAAG
>CAYPWC010000030.1:0-1477 GCA_964414335.1 uncultured Gammaproteobacteria bacterium
AAGCGACATTTAACTTGAAATAGATTCAAGTAGTAGAAATTTTGAGTAATAAAAGAGCCCCTGATGTTCAGGGGCTTTTTGTTATATTAGACCTTTAATGGTACTTACCACTTTCTTGCCCTTATAGGGTATTAGAAAATGTTCGTTAAAGCCTAGTCTTAGGCATTTTTCTTTTTCTCCTTGTATAAGCGCGGCGCTAAAGGCAATTGCTGGAATGTTTTTATTTCGGCAGCCATAGACCCCTGATCGGAGATTTCTCACGAGATCCATTCCGTCAATAACGTAGATCTCGGAGACCAATAGATCAAATTTATCCTGTTCAAGAATTTTTTCCGCGTCTTTGGTGTTTTTGGCGGTAAAAAGTTGAACGGTCATTTCCAGGGCTTCGACGACTAATTTTTTAAAGAGCATTCTGCTCGTGTCGTCGCTCTCGACGTAAAGGATTTTTTTCATATGGTTTTTTTTAAAAGTACTATCTTCATGAAGCTATATCTTTACATATTTACAATTTTTTGTCAAACTAGATAAAATATTAATTAGCCTGGTTTTTCTTTTTTGTTAGGCTAAAATATGATATTATATAATAATCTTTAGATTAAAATCAGAAATAGGGCCAAGGGGAATATATGGATAAATTATTCAAACTTCAGTCTAATTTTTCGCCAGCCGGTGATCAGCCGGAAGCGATTAAACAACTCCGTCAGGGAATAGCGGCTGGTTTTGATTACCAAACCCTTTTGGGGGTAACGGGTTCGGGCAAGACTTTTACGGTCGCCAATGTTATTTCTGAGCTTGACCGGCCAGTACTTGTCATTGCCCCTAATAAGGCGCTGGCGGCGCAGTTGTATCGGGAGTATAAAAACTTTTTTCCGGAAAATGCCGTTCATTATTTCGTTTCTTATTATGATTATTATCAGCCAGAGGCCTATCTCCCAATTACTGACACCTATATCGACAAAGAAGCGATGATTAATCAGGAAATTGATCGTCTGCGTCATGGCGCCACCTCAGCTCTAGTATCGCGTCGCGATGTAATTATCGTTGCTTCAGTCTCTTGTATTTATAACTTAGGGGTGCCGCTTTCCTATCTCGAGTCTCGATTAGTTTTGGAAAAAGGAAAATCAATTGTTCGAAGCGATCTGATCAA
This sequence comes from uncultured Gammaproteobacteria bacterium, assembly GCA_964414335.1. Lineage (GTDB taxonomy): Bacteria > Patescibacteriota > Patescibacteriia > Patescibacteriales > UBA12465 > UBA12465. Next base: position 1,148 of record CAYPWC010000030.1, read on the forward strand.
ACAACTAGTCACAATTCAGTTTGAAAGAGTTAATGGCGAGGTTAAGCGCGGACAATTTCGGGTTCGGGGTGATGTCTTTGAGATTCGACCGATGTCCGAAAATATTATCTATCGCTTAGAGTTAAATGGTCAGGAAATTACTGGTCTTTCAATAATTGATAATACGACTAAGAATATTATTGACCACTTAGAAGAGATTGTTATTTTTCCGCCTAAACATTTTGTCTCGACTAAGCCCCAGATTTTGGAAGCGATTAAAAATATCCAGGCCGAACTACGTGACCGGTTGGCGTATTTTAAAAAAGAGAAACAATGGTTGGAGGCGGAACG
>CAYPWC010000030.1:1487-7252 GCA_964414335.1 uncultured Gammaproteobacteria bacterium
CTTGGCTACTGTCATGGCATTGAAAACTATTCTCGTCACTTAACCGGAAAATTAGCCGGGGAAGCGCCGGATTCATTAATTTCATATTTCCCCCAGAAAGACGGACAGCCTGATTTTCTAACAATTATTGATGAATCCCATATTGCCGTTCCTCAGATTAGAGGAATGTATAATGGTGATCAGGCGCGCAAGAAGAATTTGGTTCAATATGGTTGGCGTCTGCCATCAGCGCTCGATAATCGGCCGCTTCGGTTTAACGAATTTGAGAAGAGAATCGGACAAGTTATCTTTACCACCGCTACCCCGGGAGAATTTGAAGACAAGAAATCCAAACAAATCGTGGAACAAGTGATTAGGCCTACAGGCTTAGTCGATCCGGAAATTGAGATTCGTCCAGTCTTTAATCGGGAAGATAATTATAGCCAGATTAATGATATTACTAATGAATCTCGGGAGGTGGCAGCGCGCGGGGAGAGAGTGATTATTAATACGTTAACTAAAAAGCAGGCTGAAGATTTAAATACGTATTTAAACGCTCAGGGCGTGAAAGCGAATTATTTGCATTCTGATATTAAGACGTTTGCGCGCACGGAGATTTTGAAGAATTTTCGCGAAGGTTTGTTCGATGTTTTAATTGGCGTTAATTTACTTCGAGAAGGGCTTGATCTTCCGGAGGTGACGCTGGTGGCGATTTTGGATGCTGATCGGGAAGGTTTTTTACGCAGTGAAACGTCGTTAATGCAGACGATGGGTCGGGCGGCGAGAAATGTGAAGGGAAAAATTATTCTCTATGCCGACAGGACGACTGACTCTATGAAGAGAGCTATTGGTGAGGCAAAAAGAAGACGCGAGAAACAACTGGCGTATAATAAAAAACACGGAATTATTCCGCAGACGGTTGTGAAACCGATTGAAGAATTCCTCGATGCTAGCGAAGACTAATATTAATATGTCTGAAAAAATAATTATCCGCGGAGCGCGGATGCACAATTTAAAAAACATTAACTTGGAAATTCCCCATAATGAACTGACGGTCATTACGGGCGTTTCGGGTTCGGGCAAGTCGTCTTTGGCGTTTGATACGATTTTTGCTGAAGGCCAGAGACAGTATGTGGAATCATTATCCCCCTATATGCGCCAGTTTTTGGGTCAAAAGAAACCGGCCGATGTTGATGAAATTATTGGTTTAGCGCCGGCAATTTCTATTGATCAGAAAGCCTTGTCTCATAACCCGCGCTCAACTGTGGGGACATTAACCGATATCTATGACTATCTTCGAGTGCTCTATGCACGCGTTGGCGAGGTTTTTTGTCCGCAATGTGGCCTGAAGATTGAGAAGCTATCACTGGAAGAAATGGTTGATATTATCATCGAACGCGGCCACGATCAGGGCGCTAAGACAGTTAAAATTCTTGCGCCGATTGTCCGTGATCGCCGCGGTGAATATTATCAGCTCCTCTATAACTATTTTTCTTTGGGCTATAGTTTTGTCCGGGTTGACGGCCAGGAACACTCTTTAAGAGAACAAGTAAAAATGGATCCCAAAAAGAAACATAATTTAGAGCTAGTGGTGGATTTGGTGATGCTTAGCGATCAAACGCGATTGTTTGAAGCCGTGGAAAATTCTTTGGAGTATAGTCAGGGGCTAGTGATCGCTAAATATGATAAGCAGGAATTTTTATTGTCTTCTAATTGGACTTGCCCGAATGATAATTTTTCTTTCCCAGAAGTGGAACCGCGGCTATTTTCTTTTAATTCTCCTCATGGCGCTTGCCCCGAATGCTCAGGTCTAGGGAAAGCCAATTTCTTTAAGAGCGATAAGTGTTCAATCTGTCGCGGAGAGCGACTACGGCCAGAGGCGCTAGCGGTTAGAGTGAATAATAAGAATATTGCGGAAGTTTGCCGGTTGCCGATTAATAAGGCGCTCGATTTTTTCAACCGCTACTATGAAAAGATGACTAAACGGGAACGGACAATTGCCGAAAATGTCGTTGTCCAAATTATTAGTCGCCTGGAATTTCTTCTTAAAGTCGGCCTTAATTATTTATCTTTAGAAAGGGAAGCGCACACGTTATCAGGCGGGGAGGCTCAGCGAATTAGGTTGTCTTCGCAAATAGGCTCAACACTTTCACGCACCCTCTATGTTTTAGATGAGCCGACAATTGGTTTACACGAAAAGGATACCGAGCGTCTAATTGAGACTTTAAAGAAACTACGAGACAAAAATAATACGGTTATTATTGTAGAGCATGATGAACGGACGATTTTAGCGGCTGATTATTTGGTTGATCTTGGACCTTTAGCAGGAGTAAAGGGCGGTGAAGTTGTCGCTTCTGGTCCCCTAAAAGAACTTCTAGTGGAGGAAAAAAATAAAACGGCTCATAAGAAATCCCTCACGCTTCAATATTTAAGTAAACATCGAGAAATCGGACTTCCCCCTAAACGGCGTGAGCAGAATCATGGATTTCTAAAGATTATCGGGGGTAACGCTAATAATCTAAAAAATGTTACCGTCGAAATTCCTTTAGGCCGCCTAGTGGGAATTAGCGGTGTTTCTGGTTCGGGTAAGTCATCGCTTCTTTATGATGTTTTATATCGTAATTTAACTCAGATTAAGAACCGTCCTGGTAAAGCTAAATTAGAGCACCTCAAAGATTTAAAGGGGGCGGAATACTTGAATAAGGTTATTGTTATTGATCAATCACCAATTGGTCGGACGCCACGCTCTAACCCCGCAACCTATACCGGTATTTTTACTCCGATTCGCGATTTCTTTGCCTCGCTCCCGGAATCAAAAGAGCGGGGGTATAGTTTAGGGAGATTCTCCTTTAATCGCGCTGGTGGCCGTTGTGAGGCCTGTGAAGGGGCCGGGGCGAACCTAATCGAAATGCATTTTCTGCCACCAGTATTAGTGGAATGTGAAGTCTGTCGTGGAAAGCGGTTTAATCGTGAAACTTTGCAAGTGAAGTATAAAGATAAAAACATCGCCGAAGTATTAGAGATGACAATTGATGAAGCGGTTGAATATTTTGATGGTCATTATTTTATTACCGATAAGTTAAAGGTTCTGCAATCGGTTGGTTTAGGCTATATTAAAATTGGTCAAAGCGCTACCACCCTGTCGGGCGGCGAAGCACAGCGCATTAAAATCGCCAAAGAACTGACGCATACTTTAGGGAAACGTACCCTCTATCTTCTTGATGAGCCGACCACCGGCCTTCATCATTATGATATTGATATGCTACTTTCGGTTTTAAATAAGTTGGTGGAAAAAGGAAACTCCGTTCTAGTGATCGAGCATAATATGCATATGCTTAAATCTATGGACTACTTAATCGATCTTGGTCCTGGTGGCGGAGAGGATGGAGGTAAAATTGTTGCGAGTGGGGCACCGGAAGATATTGTTCGAGCGGAAAATAGTGCTACCGGCGAGTATTTAAAAGAATATTTAGGGAAGAAATAAAAAAAGGGGCAGGATCGTTAGATCTAGCCCCAGGAACAAGGAACGAAAAGCTAAAAGCGAATGTCCTTAGAAAGAGGGAGAATTATTTCTGATTTTGCTACCATCGCAGCAATAATCTAATTCTGTCATCTCTAAGCGCAAGCTTATAGCCAGTAATTATCACCCAGTCGCCTGCTTAAATGCGACTTTTCACCTTTATTTTAAAGGCTACGGGATTGGTGATTTTGGAAAGAACTTTACTAGTGGCGGCAAAGGCAGACGCCGCCAATTAAGTAAACACCTAAACTTATTTAAGGATGATAACATATATTCAATTTTTGTCAAGATGACCACTTATAGTTTTCCACAACGCGTTTGGCGCCTGACTAGGCGCATTCCCCGGGGAAAAGTCTCTACCTACGGCGCTTTAGCTCGGGCTTTAGGCAGTCCTAGAGCGGCGCGGGCAGTTGGCGGAGCTCTTCATATCAATCCTTTCGCCCCAAAAGTCCCTTGTCATCGGGTAGTAAAGGCTAATGGTGATTTGGGTGGGTTTGCCTCAGGAACTCAGAAAAAGAGTAGGCTCCTCAGGCAAGAGGGAATTACTATCAAAAATGGTCGGATTGATTTAAAAAAATATTTCTATGAATTTAAAGTTAAAGGCTAAGCTAAAAACCGTTCCCCGGAAACCCGGCGTTTATTTTTGGCGAACACAAACTGGCCAGGTTCTTTATGTTGGTCGAGCGACTAATCTTAAAAACCGTTTAAGCCAATATTTTCAGAATCAGGTATCAGAGAGAATTGCGGAAATGGTGAGCGTCGCTACGAGTTTTGATTATCAAGTTACAGACACGGTTTTAGAAGCAATTGTTTTAGAAGCAAAACAGATTAAAAAGTTTTGGCCGAAGTATAATATTGTTGATCGCGATGACAGATCCTTTCTCTATATTGTCATCCCTAGGGCTGATTTTGCTAAACCACTTATCGTCCGAGCACGTGAACTTGATAAATTTCCTCCGGGAAAAGCTAAAGTTTTCGGCCCCTATCAATCTTTTCGGTTACTGCAAAATGCCTTGCGTCTATTGCGTCCGATTTTTCCCTATGGTAATTGTCAGCCAAAAAGTGGGCGCGCCTGTTTTGATTATCAAATCGGTCTTTGTCCGGGAAGTTGCCTGGGAATAATTTCTTCAAAAGATTATCGACGCAATCTTGATAACCTAAGCCTATTCCTCGCTGGCGAGAAAAAGCGATTACTCAGTAGGTTGGTCAAAGAGAATCCGGATAAAGCGCGAGCTCTAAAGCATTTGCAAGAGGTGTCACTTTTGATTAGGGAAGATGATTTTACTGAGGAAAAAGTTAATCGCTTGGAGGGTTATGATATTTCCCATCATAGTGGCAAAGAAAGCTATGGAGCGATGGTGGTTTTTGAAAATGGCGAACCGGCTAAAAATGAATATCGTCTTTTTAAGATTAAAACTGCGCCGGCTGGTGACGACGAAAGAGCTTTAGAGGAGGTTTTACAGCGCCGTTTTAAACACGACACTTGGCCGCGCCCGGATATAATTATGATCGATGGTGGTCGACCGCAAATCAATTGGCTTTATCGGTCTCTTAAAAAACAAGGCCTCAACATTCCTTTGGTTGGCATTTCTAAATTAGCTGGTGATGAACTGATTTTTACCCCAAAAACTAAAAAAGAATTTAAAGATTTAACCACTAATATTAAACTAACGCTCCTTAAACTTCGCGAGGAAGCTCATCGTTTTGCTAATTTTGGTCGCCAGCGCCAGTTTCGCCGCCGAACTCTTGACAAAAAACTTTAATCTGTTAATATTGAAACATAATTAATATCGATACCACAGACAGCCAGCAGGATGTATTTAGCATCTATAAGACTCGCCGAGGTAAAAAGCCGCTTTAAAAAGCGTTTTCTCGTCTGTGGAATCACAGATTTTTTTATTATCAAATTACATATATGCCAAAGAATAAAATTCAAAAACAAGAAATTTTACGTAATTTAAGCGAAAAATTTAAAAAATCAAAATCAGTTGTTTTTGCCGGTTTCAATGCTTTGTCCGTTAAGGATAATGAAACCTTACGTGCGCAATTACGAAAAGAGAACAGCGAATACTATGTGGCTAAGAAGACTTTAATGAATATTGCCTTCAAGGATCAGATTAGTGATTTAAATGTTCGTGATTTAGACGGGAAGTTAGCAGCGATTTTCTCCTATGAGGATGAAGTCGCTCCAGCGAAAATTTTAGGAAATTTCCGCAAGGATAAAGATAAGGAAGCCCGGGTTTTCTTCTTGGGTGGTATCTTGGAG
>CAYPWC010000031.1:0-1625 GCA_964414335.1 uncultured Gammaproteobacteria bacterium
TTAATCGGTTTTGCTTTTGGTGGATCATTAATTTCCATCTTTGCTCGTTTAGGTGGCGGTATTTATACTAAGGCTGCTGATGTCGGGGCTGATTTAGTTGGTAAAGTTGAGGCTAGTATCCCTGAAGACGATCCTCGTAACCCAGCGGTAATCGCTGATAACGTTGGTGACAATGTTGGTGATTGCGCTGGCATGGCGGCTGATTTATTTGAAACTTATGCCGTGACTTTAATTGCGGCCATGGTTTTAGGATCATTAACTTTTAGCGGAAACAACAATATTGTTTTATTTCCGTTGATTCTAGGAGCGGCCTCGATTATTGTTTCAATTATTGGTATTTTCTTTATCCGTTTAGGCAAGAAACAAAATATCATGCGCGCTTTATATAAAGGATTGATTGTCGCTGGAGTTTTAGCAGCAATCGCCTTTTATCCGATTACTAAATATTTAATTTCCGGTGGTTTAAGTCTAAAGCTTTATTTCGCGAGTTTAATTGGTTTAGCTGTTACTGGTTTATTAGTAGTTATCACCGAGTACTACACGTCAACCGCCTTTAGTCCAGTTAAGTCAATCGCTGAAGCGTCTAAAACTGGTCATGGTACTAATGTAATCGCTGGTTTGGCGGTTTCCATGAAATCAACTGCTTGGCCGATTATCGTTATCTCTTTAGCAATTTTGGGAGCCTTTTCTTTGGCTGGTTTATATGGAGTAGCAATTGCGGCCATGGCGATGTTATCAATGACTGGAATCATTGTAACAATTGATGCTTATGGACCGATTACTGATAATGCTGGAGGCATTGCTGAAATGGCCGAACTCGGAGACGATGTTCGTAATATTACCGATCCATTAGATGCGGTTGGTAACACTACTAAAGCGGTTACTAAAGGCTATGCTATTGGCTCAGCGGCTTTAGCGGCACTAGTTTTGTTTGCCGATTTTACCTATAAGATTAAAGACTTGGGCGGCAGTGCTCAATTCTTAATCGACAACCCTTATGTTTTAATCGGATTGTTTATCGGCGGATTACTGCCATATCTTTTCGGTGCCATGGCGATGAAAGCGGTTGGTAGGGCCGCCGGGGCAGTTGTCGAAGATGTTCGTGCTCAATTCAAGGAAAAAACTGGCATCATGTCAGGCACAGAAAAACCTGACTATGGTCGCACGGTTGATATCGTGACTAAGTCAGCGATTAAAGAAATGATCATTCCCGCTTTGATCCCCGTTGTCGTGCCGATCATAGTTGGTTTTGGTTTTAATTTAATTGCTCCGGGTCGCGGTCTTGAAGCCTTGGGCGGATTATTAGTGGGTTCAATTGTTACTGGAATTTTTGTGGCGGTTTCTATGACTTCCGGTGGTGGCGCTTGGGATAATGCTAAAAAATATATTGAAGCTGGTAATTTTGGTGGCAAAGGTTCAGACGCCCATAAGGCGGCGGTTACTGGTGACACCGTGGGAGATCCCTATAAGGATACTGCTGGTCCAGCGATCAATCCGATGATTAAAGTGTTAAATATCGTTGCCCTTCTAATTGTTGGTTTGTTGCTGTAATTATAGCGGTTAATAGTTCTAAAAACGCCCCTTTTGGGGCGTTTTTGTTATTGACATTAGAAGTCTTTCTTGGT
>CAYPWC010000031.1:1725-7238 GCA_964414335.1 uncultured Gammaproteobacteria bacterium
TAAAAACGCCCCTTTTGGGGCGTTTTTGTTATTGACATTAGAAGTCTTTCTTGGTAGAGTAAAATATTCTTTGACAATAAAAAAACACCATATTATGGAAACAATTACCAAGATTTCTCAGCACATCATGAATGCGATGAGAAAAGTTTTTGGAAGAAAACAAAAAGCTTTTCAAACACCTAGAGAAAACAAGCCTTTTGTTGATTTTAGCGATTATTGCTCGACTGACAAAGAAAATGTTTTTCAGAGTTGCCATTTTAGCGATTTGCGAATATCAACATCTATTTATCTATCCGAAGATTTTGCGCTAAAGATTTCAACTTCGTATCCTCATCGGTTTTCTGAGGAGGACGCCATTTCTTTTGCGCTTCAAGTTTTGGAAATAGTTTGGATGGACGCAAGCTCTAGCCACGAGATAGTTTTTCATTTAAGTTTTCCAGCTTCAAAATCGGCTCAGGATAGGATTATGACCCTAATGTTTTCTCATCTTTGTTCAAAATATGAGTGGATGTACCTAAGACAAACTGTTTATATTTTAAAAAGCGAAGAAGACGATTTTAGAAGTTTTTTTATTAAACTTGAAACCAGGAATCATCTTCGTCTTGTCCACATCCTTTTCCGGACTAGAGGAATAGACTCCCAAGTTCTTAATGAAGAGGATTTAGGAGTCCTGTCTTGTCAGGGTAATTATGAAATAGTTCTTTTTAAGTCGCCATCATTTAGTTGGGATGAGATTATGCCAAACATTGAAGAGGTTTTTAATAACTACTTCTTGCGGGGCGTTGATTTTGTTCCGATGAATGAATAGAAAGCTAGAAGCCATCAAAAAGATGGCTTTTTTATTACCTTTCGGCAGCAATTTAAACACCGTTTTTCCGTAGTTGATTTTTTTAGGAAAAATGCTACAATAAAGGCAATTAATCAAGACTAATAAGCGGGTTTTTGGCCCGCTTATACTAACTTAACGATAAATATGCAAGTAACCAAAAAAGATTTAGAGAAGTCACAAATTGAACTAACGGTTGAATTAACCAGCGAAGAATTTGCTTCCTATATTGAAAAAGGCGCTCAAAAAGTTTCTGAAGAAGTAAAAATTGAAGGCTTTAGAAAAGGCAAAGTGCCGCTCGATATTTTAAAACAAAAAATTGGCGAGATGACAATTTTAGAGGAGGCCGCCAACATCGCTATTCGGAAAACGATTGATGAGGTGATTAATCAAAATACAATGGAGCGTCAAGCAATTGGTCAGCCTCAGGTGAATATTACCAAACTTGCGCCCGGTAACCCGTTAGAATATAAAGTTGTTTTGTCATTACTCCCGACTGTTGCCTTGGGGAAGTATAAAGATTTAGGTTTAAAATTAGAAAAAGCGGACATTAGCGAAGAAGAAATTGAAAAAACCATTAATGAGCTGCGAGATATCAGAGCCCAAGAAGTAATTGTAGAGCGGGAAGTAAAGGAGGGGGATAAGGTGGCAATTGATATTAAGATGTCTTTAGATAACGTCCCACTGGAAGATGGTCAACATAAAGATTGGGCAATGCTTATCGGCAAAGATTATTTTATTCCTGGTTTTGATAAGAAAATTATTGGCGCTAAAGCGGGCGATGATCGTCATTTTGATTTGCCTTATCCCGATGATCACCATCGCCGTGATTTGGCTGGCAAAATGGTAACTTTTGATGTTAAAGTTAAAACTGTTTATGAACGCCAACTACCAGAATTAAATGATGACTTTGCGGCTTTTTTCCAACTTAAAACCTTAGCGGAATTGCGAACGAGTTTAAAGAAAAATATTATTGCCGAAAAACAGAATCAGCTAGATCGCCGTCAGGAAGCAGAACTATTAGGCAAGATCGTTGATGATACAAAGTTTGGTGATTTGCCAGAAGTGATTGTAAGCAGTGAAAGCCAAAACATGCTACTTGAGTTAGAACAGAGCGTTGTTCGTCAAGGCGGGAAATTTGAAGATTATTTAGGCCACATTAAAAAAACCAAGGACCAACTTATCGTTGATATGCTCCCTAACGCCATTAAGCGCGTTAAATCAGCTTTAGTTGTTAGAGAAATTGCTTTGATTGAAAAAATTTCCGTTACCCACGAGGAAATTCACGAAAAAATTGAAGAACTAGAAAAACAATACGTCGGCAATCAAGAGGTTATGGGCATGCTTCATGAGCCTGGTTATCATTCTTATTTAAATAATATTTTAACGAACGAGAAAGTCATCGCGAAATTAAAGGACTGGAATTATGCCTCAACTGGCGATCAACAAAAAAGCTAGTTTTGATTACGAACTTCAAGATAAATATGAGGCGGGTTTAGTTTTGTTTGGTCACGAAGTGAAAGCGGTTCGAGCCGGACAAGTTAGTCTAAAGGGAAGTTTCATTAGTTTGCGCACAAAAAACGGTCAGCCTGAATTTTATTTAGTTAATGCTCAGATTTCTCCTTATAAAAATGCCGGCGACTTACCGGGGTATAATCAGCTTCGCGAACGGAAATTGCTTTTAAAGCACCAAGAAATTAGCCAGTTATTAGGCAAGAAACAGGCTGAGGGCTTGACACTAATCCCTCTGAAAATATATACTAATCATAGTTTTTTGAAGCTCGAATTTGCGGTCGCTAAAGGAAAGAAGAAATATGACAAAAGAGAGAGTATTAAGAAACGAGAAGTTGATCGGCGCTTAAGATCGTTAACAAAAAGAAGGTAGTTTGGAAATAGTTGTTCGGGGATGCCAGGAATCGACAGTCGGACCTTTTTTTAAACATTCAAGACGTGCTTAATTATCACGCTAAACTGATTAAAAAACACAAATGCCAAAACGGCAAGAGCATTCACTTGGGCAACCCCAAGTTATGCTCCAGTTATGGCCTAACAAAATAAAGCTATAACCATCGGCGGGCCAGGAGTCTTCATAGCGGTCAGCCGGTGTCATTAACATGAAGATAGACATTTTTTTCTCCCGAGAAAAAGTGTCGAACCAATTTCGGGATCGCTCTTAGCGCTTTTGTTCGGTTTCTGATGTTAAGAGTTAAAAAAATAAATCGATCTATTCTTGTAAATGTGTTTAGAAAAACCGATTGGACATGGGTTCAACTCCCATCATCTCCACATTGCCGCGGTGGCGGAACTGGCAGACGCGCTGGACTTAAAATCCAGTTGTGGCGACACAGTGCGGGTTCGATTCCCGCCCGCGGCACGTAACTTTTTTTTGCGGGTATCGTATAGTGGCTATTATGCGACCTTGCCAAGGTCGAGAGAGGGGTTCAATTCCCCTTACCCGCTCCAGAATAAAAACAGTCCTTTAGGGCTGTTTTTGTGTTATAATGGAGATAGTTAAAATATAAAAATTATTTTATGAAAAAAAGCATTTTAGCTATCGGGGGAGCGATTCTCTTGATAATTATAGTGGTAGTTTTCATGTTTATTTTTAATGCTTGTCCTCCTGCTGGACCATGGCCAACGCCACCTTGGTGCGGAGAAAAATTTGTCAGACAAAAATATGATGTTAAGGCGACTCCCGCCTTTTTGTCCCAAGTAAAGGCCGTTAATATGTATGATACTTGGGGCCGAAACTATAATATGGGGATGATGGAAACGACCCAGGCTAATTTAGAAACCGCTTTTGATCGAGTGAGGGATCTGGGCGCCCAAGAAGTTTTTGTCCATGATTTTGATCGGGCCGTCTATAGCGGCGGTGATGATTTTAAGAGTCAGAACTATGAAATCGTCGACGAAATCTTTTTAAATGACATGCGTGATGAGTCAATTAGCACTAGTGATTTAGAAAGGTTGGTTGTTGGCGCTCATCAGCGCGGTTTGAAGTTAGGGATAAAAAGAAACATTGCTTTTGTTAATATTGGTAAATATATTAAGGAGGGAATAGCGGGGAATATTTCCGGAGCGGTGATGAGTGACTATCAAGAATTTAATAGTAGCCATTCTGAGGAATGGATAAAAGATTATTTTCAAAAATGGACGGAAAGATTAATTGAAAAAGGCCGGCAATATCAAGCGGCCGGAGTTGATATCATGAGCATTTCCCCCTCTTTTCAGGAGCCGACTTTTGCTGGGCACGAACAATTAGTCAATCGCCTGCAAAAGGAATTAATCTCTAAACTTAGGGAGGCCTTTGCGGGAAAGATAATGATTGACTATAACGTCTATGGCCTAGTTGATGGTAAAAACGGCCAAGAAGATTGGACTAAGTATGATTATTATCAAGAAGCCGATATTATTGAGGTGAAGGTTTATAATATTTTAGAAAAATATTATTTAGCAGATGGCCGTTATGAAGAGGCGGTCAAAGGCGAAATTGAAAAAATGGTTGCCGATCTTAATCTCCGGGCTATAGAGCGAGGAGTTGAAATTTCAATTTTCTTTGCCCCCTCCAGTTATAAGGGGGGTATATTTTCCGGGCCAGTGGAATATTTGGATTTTAAAAATCCGGCGATTATGAATTTAGAAATAGACTATAACACCCAGGCGCTGGCTTTTGATTATTTTTTTAATGCTTTAAAAAACCAATCAAATATTGAAAGGGTAAATGTCGGAAACTTCGCTTGGGACGATGCCCTAGACCCAGAAGTTAAACCGAGAATATCTGTTTCGGCGGGATTTCGGAATAAGCCTGCAGAGAAGGTAATTAATGCTTGGTATAATTTTTCTCAGGAACAATAAGGAGCCCTTCAATACCTTTCGAGGATTATTGATAATTAATTTTAAATTTTAAAATATGACAAAATCAAATTTGGTAAAACTTGGTTTGGTTAAAGCTTTTTTGGCCGTTTTGTATGTCGCCGCGGTTGCCTGGTTCATGTCGCATGGTGAAAAACTATTTGGTGAAGATGAGGGCTTTTCTACCGGAATTGCCATTTTACTTCTCTTGGTAATTTCAGCCTCAGTGATGGGGTTTTTGATTCTTGGTCGCCCTTTAATGCTTTATTTAGATGGTCTTAAGAAAGAGGCTTTAAAACTATTTTATTTCACCATTTCCTGGCTCGCTCTTTTTGCGGCCCTCATTTTTACTTCCTTGGCTATTTTCTAAACGATTAATTAGAGGCAGGAATGATAAAGGATCCCTTTTTCAGGAGCCTTTTATTATTTGGCTAATTTTAGCAAGGATTGACAAAAATCAAGTTAGCCGTTATAATGGAGTTAACAAAATTTAATATTCACCTCTTAAAAACTTTCGGATTTCATGGCTAATTTAGCCTAGGTGGCCGAAAGACTCGATCGTTTGATTGGGTTAGGGAAACTTTTTTTATTTTTTAGAGAAAGTTGCCGGCTGCTTTGGCAGTTTAAATAATATGGAAGACAAAAAGAATGACGCGTTAAGCGAGTTTGGAAAATTATTAGAAAAAGACGATATCAAAATCCCTCAAGTGGGAGACATCGTTAAAGGTAAGGTCGTTTCCGCCTCTAAGTCAGAGGTAATGCTAGATATTGATGGCATTTTGATGGGAATTGTTCGTGGTCCAGAACTCTACAATGAAGTGGAAGAATTTTCTTC
>CAYPWC010000032.1:0-6928 GCA_964414335.1 uncultured Gammaproteobacteria bacterium
GACACCCGACGGCCGGCGCGCGCGCGAACCGCTCAGCGACGCCGCTTCCCCCATGCGCGGAAGGGACAAAGACGGTCCGACCGCCGTCGTCCGGTCGGTGACGAAACCCGATTACACGCTCGTTGCCTGCGGGACGGTGCTCAACCAGAAGTATGAGCCGTCCGTGTTCGCCAACGCGGAAAAACGCGCCAAACTGCGCGCGCTGGTAAAAACCTATTTTAAAAAAGAGGGTTTTGTGATAAGATATTGAAATATTCAAAAGAATGTTTTGCCCCTATAGCTCAGTTGGTAGAGCAGTTGCCTCTTAAGCAAACGGTCGCAGGTTCGAATCCTGCACGGCGCACCAAAAGAACAAGTTGAAGTGGCTTGTTTTTTCTTAGCAGTTGACACTAACTGTCAGCTATGGCATAATTAAGGGTTCCCCGTTCTTTTATATCTATTATTAGATTAATAATGAAGCTTGGCTTAATTTAAAATTAAGGTGATTTTCATTATTAATCTAATAAAAAAAGAAAAATAAAAAATGGAAAAAAAACTAAAGCCTATTCCTAAAGCCTCTCCGGTAATCAGAGAGAAGCTCGAAGAAATGGAAATAAAGTTAATTTTTTCCATTTCTCTTCGGGACCCCGAACACGCCACCCTGCAAGTGGTGGGCGGCGGCCAAGACGAAATAGCCGCCGAAGAGTTTAAGGAAATAAACGGTTCGCTTATTAAAAGCGATTCCGGAAAAACCTTGAGCAAGAAAAAGCTTAAAGGTATTTTCAAAAAACACTTGAAACTTCTAGAAATGGAAGATAAAAAGATTAACATGATCTCCAAAAAAATAATGGAGAAAATGGAAATCGTTGACGAGACAAACGGCAACTATCTTCCCGGAAGACACCTCACTTTAAAAGAAGTGGAAACCATTTCTCAAAAAGTTGTGGAGTCATCTCTCCTAGAAGCAATGCTAAAAAAAGCAGATTGTTTAACGGGCAAAAAAAGAAACGCCACCTTGGAGGCCGCCTATAAAAAGGCTCTCAAGTGGGGACGACTGAAAAAAGCCCAAGAAATTGCCGATCTTCTCAATAAAAAAATTAGTCGGGATGATCTCAAAATTTTCCTGAAAAAATCTTTAAAGAAAGGTCGACTGCCACAGGCCAAAAGAATTAGTAAAGCCTTAGGCAAGAGATTAAGTGATTCTGACTATCAACATCTCTTCCGCAAGTACTTTACTTACGGCTGGCTTGATGGGGACGCCAAAACGTCTCTGCTTATAAAAATAGCTGATTAATAAGGAGAACCTAGTTCTCCTTTTTTATTATTTTTAAAGGTTTAGTTGGCTAGAGTCATAATTTCCGCTATAATAATGATAACTTATGACAAACATCATTATCTTCGGCGCTCCGGGTGCCGGTAAAGGCACTCAGGCCAAGCTCCTCGCCCAAAAATATCATCTCCATCATCTCTCTAGTGGGGAGATTTTACGTCAAGAAACAAAACAAGGATCTGAAAGCGAAAAAATCCAAAAATATTTAAAAAGTGGACGCCTAGTTCCGGAAAAAATAATCAACGAAATCATGGCCCGAGCCATAAAGAAGCAACCACTAAATAAGGGCTTAATTTTTGACGGCTTTCCGCGCACGCTAGGGCAAGCAAAAAAACTTAATCACTTTCTAAAAGCCTCTGGTCGCGAAGTGACGGCGGTAATCGAAATTAAAATTAATGAAACTGAAGGAGTAAAAAGAATTATTAAAAGAGCTAAAACCTCAGGCAGGAGCGATGACAATAAAAAAGTAATTAAAGATCGTTTTAAAATCTACCGCGAAGAAATGCGCTCTCTGGCCAACTACTACCGCCAGCAAAAAAAATTAATTTTAATTAATGGTCTAGGAACAGAAAAGCAGGTCTTTAACGCCATTGTCTCCCGTCTTCCGGATTTAAACTAATTTATTAGCTAATTGCCTCTAAATAAAAACGCCCTCTCGGGCGTTTTTATATTAGCTGTTAACAATTTATTTTCTTGAATGGTTATTTACTTTCTTCAATCTCTTTGCTTTTAACTTCAGCCATAATCGCCTTTCTAATTTCCGCCAACAATTTCTTATCATCCTTAATCATCTTCTTGGCCGTTTCCCGGCCAGTACCTAATTTAATATCACCAAAGGAATAACTATTACCGCTCTTCTTAATGGCGCCGTATTCAACACCCAAATCAACTAAGTCGCCAGACACTGAAATACCTTCGTTATACATAATATCAAACTCACAGGTTTTAAAGGGCGCCGCTACTTTATTCTTAACAATCTTCACTTTGACGCGATTACCAATAATTTTCTCACCTTGCTTAATTTGCGCCGCTCGTCTAATTTCTACCCGAACCGAACAATAGAATTTAAGAGCATTGCCACCAGTGGTAGTTTCGGGATTACCAAAGAAGACACCAATCTTGTTTCTAATTTGATTAATGAAAACTACTACCGTTTTAGTCTTAGCAATTGCCGCCGTTAATTTACGCAGTGCTTGGCTCATTAAACGAGCTTGGAGGCCCATATGTTGATCACCCATGTCGCCCTCAATTTCTTTTTGGGGAACTAAGGCGGCCACACTATCAACGACAATCACATCAACGGCATTAGAGCGCACTAGCGTCTCAACAATTTCTAGTGCTTGTTCGCCGCTATCTGGTTGCGAAAGCAACATCTCCTTAACATTCACTCCGATTTTTGCCGCATAATCAGGATCAAGTGCATGTTCGGCGTCAACAAAAGCAGCAATGCCACCGGTCTTCTGGACTTCAGCTACAATATGTTGAGCTAAAGTGGTTTTACCAGATGACTCCGGACCATAAATTTCGATAATCCGGCCCCGAGGAACGCCACCAATACCAAACGCCATATCAAGCGATAGACAACCGGTAGAAATTGCATCTACATTAGTTTTGCGGGCTTCGCCAAAACGCATAATCGCGCCTTCGCCAAACTTGCTCCTAATTTGTTCAATGGCGTTTAAAGCCGCTTCTTCACGCTTGCCTTTATCTTCACTCCGGCTCTGAGTAACTTTTTTTTCTTTTTCTTTAGACATACTTTTATATTTTATATTTATTAACTAATTTAGTATAACATTTTTTACCTGACAGAAACTTAAAATAAATTCTAATAACTTCTGAATTAATTATAATTTTTTAAAAAAATTAAAGCTAACTTTATCCTTTTAAAAACCTCTTTTTGAAAGACTAATCTTTTAAAAACCGAAACGGCAAGGGGAGTTTATATTCCTCGCCACTTTTTGAGGTAAAAACAATTTCTCCTCCCTCATCAGTCCGGCGATAATTAAAAAGATTATCTGCTTCGGCTGCTAAATTCTGATAATCCGGCAAATCTTGATCTTTAACACTAATCGCTTTCTCCTTAATTTCACTGAAAGGGTCAACGGTTTCTCCTGAAACTAAAGAGCGTAAATCAAGGTCTCTAAGCTTATCACTCCAACTTTTTCCCGGTCCAATGTTTTTCTGTAAATTAACTTCAGCTAAATCACCAGAGGCTCTGAAAATTGTTGAAATAATGGCGCCCCCTTTTTTCCACCAACTGTCAGCGACTTCGGATTGGGCGGCTTTTTGATCAGAAGTATAAATGAACGAAGCAAGTGAGGCAAGAACAAAAAAAGCGACTAGAAGGAAAATTGTACTAAGCGTTTTTCGAAGACCGAACATAAAATAATTTTAAAGGCTAAACTTATAATAATTTTTGATAACTATCTTTTTCTGCTTCTGAAAAAATTTTAATTTCTCCATATTGTCCATCGAACCCCGGCTTAATCATTAACTTGCCGGCACGTACTCGTCTAAGACCTTCAATAATCCGTGGGTGAATTTCCTTAGTCAAAGAATCAAGGTTAACTTCTAAAAGGATCTCTAGTTCAGACCCAAAATGTGGCACCATTTGACGATAGGCTTTTTCCACTGAACGGGCCTGCCGGTTTTTTACCCCCAAAGCTTCTCCTATTATTTTATCTAATTCCACTAGTTTTTTAAAGGTGGTCGCTTGAGGGGGGCGATATCCGACTGGACGACTAGCCAATTCCTCCACCCGATTCAAAACTCCAATAATTAAGGGCTTTTTACAGACCGGACAAAGATTCTTTAATTTTTTGGTCTCAAGGGGTGAACAACTAAAACCACAATCGCGATGACCGTCAAAATGATACATTCCCTCTTCGGGATAGAATTCAATCGTTCCTATTAAGCCAGTATGGTTTTTAATGTTATTATAAATTTTCTTATAACTTACCGGACTGCCAATTTCCATAATATTTGCCTCCCGGGCGATATTGTTTAAACTGTGGGCGTCAGAGTTTGAAAGCAGCGTTAAATTATCGAGTTCCGGAAAACGCCAATTCATTTCAGGGTCGCTTGAAAGACCGGTCTCATAGGCATAAATATACTTAGCTTGATCACCAAAGCACTCCTTGAGGCTATTAAAGCCCGACTGTGAGCCAAAAACCGAAAACCAGGGAGTCCAGATGTGGGCCGGATAAACTAAAAACTGGGGGTCAATTTTTAATAATAATTTTACAAACTCCTGAGCCTTAATTCCTAAAATCGGCCGACCATCAGAACGAATATTATAATTTTCATCCAAATACTTGTTTAATTTTTGAACCGCCTTTAGGCTGGGGGCATGAATCACTAAATGAAGACGACGACATCTAACATCATCTCGATAAATTAGCGCTACTTCAGTTGAAAGAATGAACTTCACTCGGTCATCAGGAGCGTCTTTAAGACGGAACAGTCCTGACGCCGGAAAAGTTTCAACCAGCTCCTCTTTAATCATCTGCCACCAAGCCGGGTAGGTAAAATCACCAGTGGCGATAATATCAACCCCTTTCAAGCGACAAGTCGCATCAATTCCTTGAAGCGAAAGCTTAGGTGAACATGCGCGCGAATACCGCGAATGAATGTGAAGGTCAAGAATGTGACGCATAGAAAATGTTTAGGCTAATAATTCGGTGGCTATTTGCAGTTCTTCGGGACTATTAATTCCCAGGGCCTCCCGCGGAGAAATATTAATGGTTTCCACCGGGTAGCCCCCTTTTACAGCCTCACCCACTAAATCGGTAAGATAATATTCCTGAGCTTGATTATTATTAGACAAATGGTCGATATTAAAAAATAGCCAATCAGCCTGAAAGCACATAAAACCAGGATTGAGCTCAGTTATCAATTTTTCCTTTTCGGTTGCATCTTTAAACTCCGTTATCTTTATCACCTTCCCCTGATCATCTCTAATAATCCTTCCCCAGTGATAGAAGTTACCATGCCAACCGTTAAAGTCTGGGAGTTTAATCGGCATAATTGTTAGGGCGTCAGGACTAAGTTCAGAAAAACTTTTAATTGAAGCCGCTGTTACAAAAGGATGATCACCATAGAGAACAATTATTTTATCCGCTCCCTGACTTGCCTCTTTGGCACAAGCCACCGCCTGAGCGGTTCCCAACTGTTTTTCTTGAACTACATATTCTAAATTATATTCAACTAACTCCTGACTAATTATTTCTCGGTTATCAGGAGAAACCACAATAATCGGTCGAGGATCAACCCCTGAAGCAAAAACTGCATCTAATAAATATTTAATCAAAGGACGATTTTTTAGAGAAACTAAGACTTTAGGCAGGACCGAATTCATACGCGTTCCTCGTCCGGCGGCTAAAATAATTATTCTAGTCATAGGGGGGTGATAAAAACAAAATTAGTAGTGATAAATAAAGGAAATAATCTTCAAATTTCCCTTATATTTTACCATTTTTAAGCCCCTAAAGCAATTAAAAATATCCTTGACATTAATGGAAAAAGGTAAAAAGATGATAGCAAAATAGTAACTTAAAATAATAAATCATGAAAACACTCGGAGTCCTTGTCTTGGGCGCAATCATTGCTCTGGTCGGTCAGTTTATTATCAGCCTGATAAAGGACTTAAGGCTAAGCATTTCTTGTGCTGATCTTGGTGAACGTTTTCAGATCGTTCCTAGAAAACAAAAACTAAACAGGTTTTTAAAAAAAGCCGGGTCCTTTCTGGGCGATTTATCACTTAGCGGTTTTCCTGAGGAGGTAAGCATTGAAAACGCTCTGGTTCGACGGGAAAAAGACTTTGATGATTCAGAGATTCTAGACACCGAAATAAACCTAGGTCTTAATTGTCTTTTAAGCTGGTCCAGTTGGTCGAGCGCTAATAAATTAAAGGTGATAAGACGGGAATTGTTTGAAAAAATAAAAACCTTTATTTCCTTAAGTGATCTAGCCGCCCTTTATGCCTACTATGAGGCCGCTGAACTCACCGATCAAAGACTGAGCTACAATAATGAAAAGGAATTTATTGTCGCGCTCACGGTTGCAAACGATTTTCTGAAAAAAGCAGAAAAACAACAATTCGTTAGTGAAGTGAAGATCTGGTTAGAAAAAGAAAGTGACCGACTTTCTGGAAAAAAATGCCTTAAAAGATCGGGCCAAGTAAGTCTAATTGTTAGAAATTTAGAGGTTAAATTATAACCTCTTTTTTTATTGCCATTTGGCCAATAAAAAAACACCATTGTTCTGGCGGCGACCTACTTTCCCAGGGCTCAGGCCCAAGTATCATCGGCGCTGGAAGGCTTGACTTCTGAGTTCGGGATGGGATCAGGTATGACCCTTCCGCTCAAACCACCAGAACAATGGTGTCTTTTTTATACCATCGTTTTAATAACAATAATGTTAGAACAAGAATCAGAAATATTTAAAAATAAAAGTGTGGGAAAATCTTATGACATATTAGTACCGCTCTGCTCAATCCATTACTGGACTTACACGTACGGCCTATCAAGGTTATCTTCTCTAACCAGTCTATGAAACCTAATCTCAGAGACAGCTTCGCGCTTAGATGCTTTCAGCGCTTATCTTAACCGAAGGTAGCTA
>CAYPWC010000033.1:0-6043 GCA_964414335.1 uncultured Gammaproteobacteria bacterium
AAAAAGTAAATCCGAAAATTCTACGCATGGGCATCACCAAGACTTGGGCCTCGGTGTGGTTTGAGAGTGGTGAGAAATACATCAAGAATGTCCGTCAAGACGTGTTGGTTCGCAAATATTTAATTCGCGAATTCAAAGAGGCGGGGATTGATAGGGTAGAAATTGTTCGCAGCCTTAACAAAATTGAGATCACTATTTCCACCGCTAAACCCGGTCTAATTATTGGTCGAGGTGGCAATGGAGTTGATGAACTTAAGAAGAAGCTCCATACCAAATTTTTAAAGAACTTCCGCTTAGGCGAAATTAATTTAAACATTAAAGAAACTGGTCGTCCGAATCTAAGCGCCCAAATTTTAGTGCAAGCGATGATTTTAGATATTGAAAAAAGAATGCCGTTTAGAAAAGTGATGAAGCAAACGATTGGTAAAGCAGAGCGAGCAGGTGCTTTGGGTGTTAAGGTGGTTATTAGCGGTCGGTTGAATGGTGCGGAAATTGCTCGTCGGGAAAAATTGGTTTTCGGCAAAGTACCGCTACAGACTCTAAGAGCCGATATCGACTATGCTCGCGGCGCTGCCCACACCACTTATGGGGCGATTGGTATCAAGGTTTGGGTCTATAAGGGAGAAGTTTTTGAGAAAGAAGCTTCGGCCGGCGAAGTGATCGCCAACTAAAATATATAAAATAAAGTTTTTGCTATATGTTAATGCCAAAGAAAACTAAATGGAGAAAGGATCAGAAGAGACGCCGAGGAGGGAAGGCGAGCCGTAACTTAAATATTAGTTTCGGTAGCCATGCTCTTAAAGCGCTGACTCCGTGTTGGGTATCTTCTCGCCAAATTGAATCAGCTCGCCGGGTAATGACTAAGTATGTCAAAAAAGGCGGCCGGATTTGGATTAGAATTTTCCCGGACAAGCCAGTGACTGCTCATGGCGGTGAAATCCCGATGGGTAAAGGTAAGGGTGCGGTTGACTACTATGTAGCGATTGTTAAACCGGGCATGATCATGTTTGAAATGGAAGGGGTTGATCGAGCGACTGCCAAGAAGGCGATGGAATCGGCGGGTCATAAATTACCCGTTAAATGCCAGTTTATTAGCAAAGAGTAATTTATTAGATCGTGCATAAAAATATGGAATTTAAAGAACTAACAACTAAAGATAAAAAGGAACTGCAAACGCTGCTCGTCGTTAATCGGGAAAAACTTCGCGAACTTCGTTTTAAGGATTCAAATAAGCAGTTAAAAAATATTCGCGAAATCCGCGTGGTCAGAAATCTGATCGCTCAGATTTTAACGTTATTAAATAAACAAGAATAATATGCCCGCCAAAAAAACAGTCCAAACAGCTAAGACCGCTAAACCGGCCGTTATCGTCAAGAAATTCACCGGCGTGGTTATGAGCAACAAGAACGATAAGACAATTGTCGTGAAGGTAGAATCAGTTAAGGTTCACCCGAAGTATCGTAAGCGCTATACCGTTAGCCAGCGCTATAAGGTTCACGATGAGGAAAATAAATATCAAGTCGGTGACAAGGTCGTTTTCGTCGAATGTCGCCCGCTCAGTCGCGATAAGCGCTGGCGCGTGATTAGTCAATAAGAGCCAAGAAGAAAAAAATATATGATTCAAGTACAAACTTATTTAAAAGTAGCCGACAATTCCGGAGCCAAGGAAATCCAATGCATTCGGGTTTTAGGAGGATATAAAAGACGCTATGCGCATGTGGGCGATATTATTGTCGCGGCAGTTAAAAGCGCCGTTCCTCATGCTGCCGTTAAAAAGGGCGATGTGGTAAAAGCGGTCGTTGTGAGAACGGCTAAAGAAATTCGTCGGGCTGACGGTTCCTATCTTCGTTTCAGTGACAATGCCGGAGTAATTATCACCGACATTGAGAAGAAAGAGCCGAAGGGTACCCGTATTTTTGGTCCGGTGGCGAGAGAAATCAGAAAAGCAGGCTTTGTGAAGATTGCCTCGCTCGCTCCTGAAGTTTTGTAATAAGCAAGAAGCAAGAAATAATATGAATATCAAAAAGAACGACAAAGTGAAAATTTTAGCGGGTAAAGATAAAGGTAAGACCGGTAAGGTTTTGCAAGTTTCTCCGTCCCAGGGCCGCGTGAGCATTGAAGGCTTAAATCTTTTGATTAAGCATTTACGACCTCGTCGCCAGAATGAAAAAGGACAGAGAATTGAATTTCCGGCTTTTATTAATTTGTCCAATGTCGCTTTGGTTTGTCCGAAATGTGGTCAAGCGACTAAGGTTGCCTATAAGACTTTAAAGCTCGAAGGCGGCCGCACGAAGAAAGTGAGAGCTTGTAAAAAATGCCAGGAAACAATTGAGTAATATTAAATTTATGAGATTAAAAGATAAGTACAAAAAAGAAATCGTTCCGGCCCTTGAAAAGAAATTTTCTTGCAGCAATGAATTTTTAATTCCGCGTTTGGAAAAAGTGGTAATTAACGTTGGTTTTGGTCATCATGCCAAAGAGAAGGAATTCATGGCCTCAGTGGAAAAAGGGCTGACCAAAATTAGTGGTCAAAAGCCAGTTTTCACCGAAGCGAAGAAATCAATTTCGGCTTTCAAGATCAGAGAAGGATTAACGATTGGCGCTAAGGTAACTTTGCGCGGAGCGAGAATGTATGATTTTGTAGAGAAGTTGGTTAATATTACTTTCCCGCGCGTGCGCGATTTCCGTGGTTTGAATGAAAAGTCAGTTGACAGCGGTGGTAATTTAACGGTTGGCTTCAAGGAATTCGTCGCTTTCCCAGAAATCCATGTGGAGGATGTTGATAATATGTTTGGCCTAGAAATCTGCCTCGCCTCAACTGCTAGAAATAAGGCTGAAGGTTTGGAATTATTCAGGGCCTTGGGTTTCCCGTTTAAAAAAGACAGCAAATAATCTAAATATTATGGCAAGAACTGCATTAATTGTAAAAGCAAAAAGAAAACCAAAATTTTCTACCCGCAAAATAAACCGTTGCTGGCGTTGCGGCCGTAATCACGGCTTTATCGGCGATTTCAAACTATGCCGTATTTGTTTTCGGGAACTCGCTGATAACGGTGATTTACCGGGTATCACAAAATCCAGCTGGTAAGGTAATAAGTTATTAAGTATTTACTAAAAATATGATGGATCCCATCGCAGACATGTTCACAAGAATTAGAAACGCTTCCGCGGTTAAGAAACCGGCGATTGTTTTGCCTATGAGCAAACTCAAATATGAGGTCGCTAAAATCTTAGAGACGGAAGGGTGGATTAAGAAAACCGCCATTATTGCCGGCGGCCTTGATGGTAAGCATAATCGTTTCGACGAATTGCAAATCGAGCTTAAATACCGCAAGAACGGTAAGCCGCAGATAAATTCCATTAAGCGCACTAGTCGTCCTGGCCTTCGCGTTTATGTTGGTAAGGATGAAATTCCGACGGTTTTAAATAACTACGGCATCGCCATTATTTCCACCTCTAAAGGTTTAATGACCAATAAGGAAGCGAAGAAGCAGCAAATCGGCGGCGAAGTGCTGGGTGAAATTTTTTAATAATCAATAAGAATATTTTATATGTCACGTTTAGGAAAATTGCCAATTACTATTCCCGCCGGTGTCCAGGTTGCAGTCAGCGACCGGGAGATTTCGTTTAAAGGTCCGAAGGGAGAATTAAAGATTGCCGCTAACCCGGTTGTTTCTGTGAAGGTTGAAAACAATGAGGTTCACGTCGCCCCTTATGATCGCCAATCGAAAAACGCCAGTGCGATGTGGGGTTTGGTTTGGAGCTTAGTTCGTAACTCCGTCCTGGGCGTTAGCGTTGGTTTTACCAAAAAGCTGGAAATTAACGGTGTTGGTTATCGCGCCGCAGTTGTTCCGGGAAAGATTAATATGAGCTTAGGCTTTTCTCATCCCGTAGAGTTTAAACTACCAGTTGGTATTACCGCTACTGTTGAAGGTAACACCATTACTTTAGCTGGTGCGGATAAGGCGGTAGTCGGAGAGACAGCTGCTCAAATCAGAAAGATTAGAAAACCAGAACCGTATAAAGGTAAGGGAATTAAATATAGCGATGAAATTATCAGACGTAAGGCCGGTAAGTCAGCCGCTAAGGGTAAATAATTTAGTGTATTTAAAAGTGATTTAATTATATGGATAAAAATAAGGCCAAAAATCAGAAAAATATTCGTCGCCATGCGCGGGTTCGCTCCACTATTTCCGGAACAGCGGATTGCCCTCGTCTAAGCGTTTTCCGTTCGAATCGCGGCATGTTTTTGCAACTGATCGATGATTTAGCGGGAAAGACTTTAGCGAGTGCTTCAACTTTGGAGCTTAAAACTAAAGCCAAGAAAACCGATTTAGGTAAAGAATTGGGTCTTTTAATCGCCAAGAAAGCCAAGGAAGCTAAGGTGACTAAGGTGGTTTTTGATCGGAGCTCATATAAATATCATGGTCGCGTGAAGGCGGTAGCTGAAGGCGCTCGTGAAGGCGGTTTAGAATTTTAATTATATTGTCATTCCTGCTTTGGCAGGAAAATAAACATTGATATATGTCTGAAGTTAAAAAAACAACTAGTGAAGATAAAGCGAAAAATCCTAGTCTAGGAGCAGCCGCCACCGTGGCGACCGATGTCTATGGCAGCGGAAAGCGTCCGGGAATGGGTGGTTTTCGCGGTCCCAAAAGAGGTGACCGACGCGATGATCGTCCGAAAGACGATATGGAACAACGGATTTTAGAAGTAGCGCGCGTGACTCGTGTTATGGCCGGCGGTAAAAGAATGAATTTTCGTGCTTGCGTAGCTATTGGCGACAAGAAAGGTAATGTTGGCGTTGGCCTAGGTAAGGGAGCGGATGTGACGATGGCCGTTAATAAAGCGGTTAACCGGGCTAAAAAGACAATGGTCAATGTGCCGATTGTAAATGAAACTATTCCTCACGAAGTTAATATTAAAATGGGTGCTGCCCGGTTAATGTTTAAACCGGCTAAAAAAGGCCGAGGAGTTATTTCTGGCGGAGTCGCTCGGATTATTTTAGAATTAGCTGGTGTTAAGAATGTAACTAGTAAAGCTCTGGGCTCAAAGAATAAAATTAATAATGCTCGTTGTACCATTGAAGCTTTGCGTCGTTTACAACGTCGGGAAGTAAAAGAGGAAGTCAAAAAAGACGAGGTTAAAGCAGCCAAAAAATAATCATTGTTAGTTAATTGAATTTATATGTTATCACTTAATACAATTAAAAAAGCTAAGGGCTCTTCTAAGCCCATCAAGCGCGTCGGTCGCGGTAATGCTTCCGGCCATGGCACGTATAGTACCCGCGGTTTGAAGGGGCAAAAATCTCGTTCCGGCGTTAGTAATTTGAAACGCTTAGGTATGAAGAAACAATTATTGGCGATTCCGAAAGTTCGCGGTTTTAGATCACTTAAGCCGAAGAATCAAGTAGTGAGCGTCAAAGCGATTAACAAGAACTTTAAAGACGGCGAAGTGGTAACGAAAGAAGCTTTATTTGCCAAGAAGTTAATCGGTTCTGTTAATTTGCCAGTGAAGATTTTAGGCAAAGAGAAGTTGACCGTTAAAGTCACTTTCGGTGAAATTAACGCCAGTGAATCAGTCAAAAGCCAGATTAAATAAGCTTGATCAATATGTTTAATAAATTAGAGCAAATTTGGAAGGCGAGAGATCTCAGAAATAAGATTCTCTTCGTTTTAGGCATGTTAGTGATTTTCCGGTTAGCAGCGCATATTCCGGTTCCGGGAGTCAATGCGGTCGCTCTTAAAAACCTGTTCGCTTCCAATCAGATCCTGGGCTTAATGAATTTGTTTGCCGGTGGCGGCATGGAAACTTTCTCCATCGTTATGATGGGCGTCGCTCCCTACATCACTTCTTCAATTATTTTCCAATTACTGGGAATGATTGTTCCCAAACTTGAGGAAATGCAAAAGGAAGAATCGGGCCGACAGAAGATTAACATGTGGACCAGATGGTTAACCGTTCCTTTAGCAGCGATGCAAGCCTATGGCATGATTACGCTTTTGCGTCGTGGTTCCGCTGGTATTTTGGGGGAAATTGCTCC
>CAYPWC010000033.1:6053-6836 GCA_964414335.1 uncultured Gammaproteobacteria bacterium
TGGGTGAACTGATTACTGAGAAGAAAGTCGGTAACGGTATTTCTTTACTTATTTTTGCGGGAATCGTTTCTTCTTTGCCGCAAACTGTTCAACAGATTTTAGTGACATTTGATAAGACCCAGATGTTTACCTTTATCGGTTTCATCGTGGTCGCGGTTATTACGGTTATTGGCGTGGTAATTATTAATGAAGGTC
This sequence comes from uncultured Gammaproteobacteria bacterium, assembly GCA_964414335.1. Classification (GTDB taxonomy): domain Bacteria; phylum Patescibacteriota; class Patescibacteriia; order Patescibacteriales; family UBA12465; genus UBA12465. Next base: position 6,249 of record CAYPWC010000033.1, read on the forward strand.
AACGTAATGTGCCGGTTCAATATGCCAGACAAATCAGAGGGAATCGCGCTTTTGGTGGCACGAGCACTCATTTACCGCTTCGCGTTAATATGGCTGGCGTTATCCCGATTATCTTCGCGATCTCGATTGTCTTGTTCCCATCGATGATTGCCCAGTTTTTAGTTCATGCGAAAAGCGCCTGGATTGTCGATGCGGCTAATTGGACCATTAGATTATTCAATGATCAGCTTTTCTACGGTATTATCTATTTCTTATTGGTATTTGCTTTTACTTATTTCTATACCGAAGTTATTTTCCATCCGACGCAAATTGCTGAGAACTTACAAAAGCAAGGTGGTTTTATTCCTGGTATTCGTCCAGGAAAAGCGACGAGTGATTACCTTGCTTCAACCACTCATAAGATTATCTTAGTGGGTGCCTTGTTCCTGGGTCTAATCGCTGTCTTACCGTTAATTTTGCGTTATTTCACTGGCGTTCAGGCGTTTTCTATCGGTGGCACCAGTCTTCTAATCGTCGTCTCGGTTGTTATTGAAACAGTTAAACAAATTGAAGCGCAGCTAACGATGCGTGAATATGATGGCCTCTAAA
>CAYPWC010000034.1:0-5020 GCA_964414335.1 uncultured Gammaproteobacteria bacterium
GCTATTACTATTTAATAAATATTAATACTCGGGAAATTGAAGAAGAAGGGCATCTCGAGGCAGAAGAGACCGCTTGTATGCAAATTCGCTAACTAAACTCTGATTAATTCCTCTCCACCTTGAGTCTCACTCGCATTCGCGAGTCGGCGGACGTTCTCGTTCTGTGGTTGCGAGCCTTAAATTAAAAGAGCCCCAATATTTATGGAGCTCTTTTGATTAGTGGACCCTAAGGGATTCGAACCCTTGACCCCCTGCTTGCAAAGCAGGTGCTCTAGCCAGCTGAGCTAAGGGCCCAGAAAGTCTTCCTCTAAGAAGACTTTTTGATTATAGACAGAATTATTTAATTTGTGAAGGGGGTGTATTGTATTTAGTCAAAGGGCTGACTAACCAACTCATAAAATCGGGTCCGCTGCCGGTCATAACAATAATGCCAATGAAAGTTATGATTAACCCTAGAAGTTTGTAGCCGAGGCGCGATCCGCCTTCAGATCCTAGCTTTTCTTCAAACCAAGCGATTCGGCCGAAGTTATTTAAGAGCCATTCAGTCTTAATGACCATATAGGCGCCACCGACAGTAATAATGATACCTAAAATAATGTGTCCCATATTGTTATCTTATGTAATTTAAAGGATTATAGCGGGTACCGTTAATGAGAACTTCAAAATGAAGATGTGAGCCGGTGGAGCGGCCAGTTGAACCCATGGCTGCAATATGTTCGCCTTTTTCCACTTCATCTCCGACTTTAACAAACAGTTTTGAAGCGTGTCCATAGCGAGTGCGTTTGCCGCCACCATGATCAATTACAATGGTGTTGCCATAGCCGCCATTATATCCCCCTTGAGAGATAATAACTGTTCCACTATCAGCCGCATAAATCGGTGTGCCAATTTTATTAGCAATATCAATACCATTATGGCGCCAAGAAAAGTATTGAGTGATTCGCGTTCCGGCAGTTGGCCAAGCCATCTTATTGCCACTAGTGTTAACGGTTGGATTTTTAATTAAATCTTTAATAACTGAAATTCCGCTCTGTCCAGAACTGGCGGGACGATTACTCGCAACATTAGTGGTTATTTTTTTCGCTCCTGGAACAACGATTTTTTGACCGATTGTCAGGCTGTTTCCTAAAGTATTACAACTTAATATTTTTTCTAGTTCAACGTCATAGGTTTGAGCAATTCTAGCCAGGGTGTCGCCCTTCTTTACGGTATAGAGGACGCCACTATAGGGGAGAATAGTGAGACGGTCGCCGGCGCGAATTAAACTGAAGGCGCTAAGATTGTTTGCCCAGAGAATCGTATTAACAGTAATTCCGAAGCGACGAGCAATTGTGGAAACAGTGTCGCCGTTTTGGACAGTGTAGTAGATAATTTCTTTGCGGTTAGTAGCCCCTTCATCATTGTTACTAGACCCCCCACCAATTAATTGGGGTTTAAAGACGAGATCATGATTTTCATCAAAAACCAAAGTTTCCGGGATATTTATTTCCTCTTCTTGGTTAATGGCACTGTCTTTTTCCAGAGCGCAGGACTCGTCGTCATATTTCTCTTGACCAGCGGCAATAATGCTGTTTTGGCTGGCAGTTTCCTCGATTAATTCTTCACTTTGAGTGGCGCTAAAGTCAGTTTTAACTAAGTTAGACATGACCGTCTTTGGCATTTTAGCGGCCGTAGCTCCCGCTCGCTCATTATTTAGCAGGTTAGAGAAAATGACCAGAAAGACCAGGGAAAAGATGAAAAAATAGACGGAGTATTTACGCCATAGTTCAAGTGGTGGATTTTTAATAATCCCGGTCTTGCGGAGACGAAAAACTTGATAGTATATTTTGACTAATATTCTATAAAAAAGTAGTTTAAACAGCCAACGAAAAAAGCCGGCAATAAACCGGACGGGATAAGCCAGTAGTCTTTTTAGAAAAAAAGTGGTCTTAATCGTGATGAGACCAGTTTCTACGGCAATTTTCTTTAGTTTTCCAGGCTGAGTTTTATTAATATGATTATTTAAAGCTCATCACTATACTAACATTTTTAAACTTTTATAGTCAATTTTAAAAAATCCCGAGTTCTCGGGATTTTTGTTCTAACTATTTAACGATTAAAGGAAAAGGCTCGCGTTTATTGTAGCTGGCGGGTCCGGTTTGACAGTATTTAGCAATATTTTTTTTGAAATACGGTGGTTTAATTTCTTGAATTAACCCAACCAGGTAATAAGTGAGAGCTAGAACCAAACTATTTCCTGCTCGGGGCGGAAGTTTAATTTCGAGGCGGTTATTTTTTTCTCCAAAGTAGTTATTTTCCCCCAAACTAATGACTAGTTCTTTCTTGTTAGGATTAACGAATTTAGCATGGCGGGCGGCCCCGAAGCTAAAGGCCCGAAGAGACAAGAATGAACCGAAAAGCTCATCGCGCTTGATTTCTAACATGGGGCAAATAGCGGCAAACTGATCAGGTAGAATAAAGGAGTAGGCATCATATTTTTTCAGGTCTTTGGTTAATTGGAGATTCTTTATAAAGCTTTTTATTCCTTTTACTTCTTCGTTTGTGCCTGATAAAATCATGCCGAGGTAAGTGGAAAAATTATAGGTATACGGCTCGGGTAGTTTTTCGTAGACAATTGTTTTGTCGGCAAATTTAGCCGCCGAGGAATTCTTAGCGCAAGTTAGAAGAATCGTTTTAAGCCGATTTTTTTTCGCTAATTTTATTTCCCAGACAGAGTCTTTTTCTCCAGAGGCAGAGATAATAATTGCCTCTTTAATAATCTTTTTTTTAATTAGCTGACGCGCTCCTTTGATGACAGTTTCAAAATTACTTTCACTGGCAATAAGGGCCGGCTGACCGGAGAAAAGAATTTGGCCAGTGTTAAAAGCGTTGCCGCTTCCGACAACAAGCGGGAAAGAAAACTCTTTTATTTTTAGTCGAGGGGGGAGATTTTTTTCAAAAAAGGTTAGTGCTTCTAAAACCGTTTCTTTAAGCGTCGGTAAATTATGAGCAGTCATATTTTTACGTTATTTTACTTATGTTTTTATTATAATTCATCTTGATTTTTATTTCAATTTAGGGTAGGATGAAAATGATAATTAAAGAATTAAATTTATGTCTGGACACTCAAAATGGGCGACTACCCATCGCCAAAAAGAACTGGTTGACGCGAAGCGTGGAGCCATTTTCACTAAACTAGCCAATGTCATTACGATTGCCGCCCGTAAAGGTGGTGATCCGGACACGAATCCTTCACTTCGGGCAGCCATTGATCGGGCGCGCGATGCGAGTATGCCTAAAGACAACATTGAACGGGCAATTAAGAAGGGAACGGGCGAGCTCGCTGGAGCTGTTGTTGAAGAATTATTTTATGAAGGAATTTTGCCGCCGGGAATTCAAGTGGTGGTTAAGTGCTTAACGGATAATAAAAACCGAAGTGGCTCAACTGTTCGTCATTTGTTTACTAAAAATGGTGGAGCTTTTGGGGCCGTCTTATGGAATTTTTCTCAGCTCGGAGTGATTCGGGTGTCACAAGAAGCAGTTAAGGAGAAAAAAATTAGTTATGAAGATTTGGAACTCGAATTAATTGATCAAGGGATTTCTGATTTCCAAAAAGAAGAGGAGGGAATCACAATTTATACGGAGGTAAAGGATCTTTTAAAGATTAAAGATTTCTTGACCGCAAAAGGATTAAAAGTTGAGGCGGCAGAAATTGAATATGTCGCTAAAGAAAAAATGACCCTGCCAGAGTCTGAATCAGCCAAGATTGAAAAGTTTATGGAAGAACTTGATGACAACGAGGACGTGAGCGACTATTATACTAATTTATTATAGCGCCCCTTAATATGGCGAAAATAATTTTAGGAATTGATCCGGGAATCGCCGACACCGGCTATGGGGTAATTAAATCCGAAGGCAGTCGTTTAACCTGCCTCGCTTATGGTTCTATCAAAACCAGTGCTAAATTAGATTTAGTTAGTCGTTTAGAAATTCTTCATCAGGAACTTGATAAAATTACTAAGAAATATCGACCAGATTTTGCCGCCATGGAACAATTGTTTTTCAACAAGAATGTGCGGACGGCTTTAATCGTTGGTCAAGCGCGGGGAGTAGCGCTTTTAACGCTCAAACAAAATAAATTAAAGATTTTTGATTATACTCCTTCTCAGGTAAAATCAGCGGTTTCCGCCTATGGCCAAGCCTCAAAACTCCAGGTTCAAAAAATGGTTAAGCTGATTCTCAACTTAAAAGAATTGCCGCAACCCGATGACGCTGCCGATGCGCTCGCCATCGCCATTTGTGGTTTAAATTGTCGCCTATGACTAAAAGATTAAAAATTGCCCATATTGTTTCCGAGGTAGCGCCGTTTTCTAAAACGGGAGGTCTCGGTGATGTGGCGCGAAGTTTACCCAAAGCCTTAAGACGTCTACATCAAGAGGTGATTTTAATTACCCCTCTTTATGGTCGGGCGATTGATAAACAGGAACATAATTTAGAATTAGTTTTTGAAAATATTGATTTGCGTTTAAACTCTCAAGAAAAAGTTAAAGTTAATTATTTCCGTGGCTATTTAATGAAAGACTTGCCGGTTTATTTTGTGGAGAGTAAAGAGTTTTTTTCCAAACACAAAAAGATTTATGGTTCAAAAAATGAAAATGCGCGTTTTTTAGTGTTTAATGTGGCGGCTTTAAAATTATTATCGCTTTTAAAATTCTCTGCCAACATTATTCACTGTCATGATTGGCAAACAGGGCTGATTCCTTATTATCTCAAAACAGACTTTCGCTATTCGAAAACTTTAAAAAAAGCGAAAACGGTTTTCACTATTCATAATTTAATTTTCCAGCTAGGTCATAATTGGTGGGAGATTCCTTCGGAGCGCAAAGACTATGGTCGAGGAAAAATTCCTCATTTAAGCGATCCGCGCCTTGAAGATATTAATTTCGCCAAGCGGGCCATTTTGTCCGCGGATATTATCAATACGGTGAGCGAACAATATCGGGAAGAAATCATGACCAAGAAATTCGGTCAGGATTTACAT
>CAYPWC010000034.1:5030-6670 GCA_964414335.1 uncultured Gammaproteobacteria bacterium
AATCGCTCTGATCGTTTGTATGGAATTGTTAATGGAATTGATTATAACGCCTATAATCCGAGTAAAGATGCGGGTCTGGTAAAGAACTATTCGCCGGCGAATCCCAAAGAAAAGGAGGTTAATAAGCTCGCTCTGCAGAAGAAATTTCTTCTTCCTCTTGATGCTAGGTTACCGATTTTATGTACGACTTCGCGGGTTACTTTTCAAAAAGGGTTTGAACTAATTATTAAGTTGTTACCGCAGTTATTAAAACTTGAAGCCCAATTTATTATTATTGGGGCGGGGGATAAAACTTATATCAAAGAATTAACCAAGTTGGCTGCCAAAAATCCTCATAAAATTGTCGTCGTTCCTTCCCATAGTGCTAATCAAAAATATGAAACTTTAGTTTATGCGGGAAGCGACTTGTTTCTTTTACCATCTGTTCATGAGCCTTGTGGGCTTAATCAGTTAATTGCGATGCGCTATGGCTGTATTCCGGTAGTTCGGGCTATTGGCGGATTATATGATACGGTTGAAAATTATGATCCAGCGGCTGACACGGGTAACGGTTTTAATTTTCAAGATGATGATGAGTCAATGTTCTACACAACGATTATTCGAGCCCTTGAGAACTATAAGCATAAGCGCGCTTGGGAGAAGCTGGTAAAGCGAGCGATGAAACAGTCAACTAGCTGGGAGATCCCCGCTCAAAAATATTTAGAGCTCTATAATAAAGCCTTTAAGAAATAACCTATATGTTGTGGTTAAATTTTCTTCATCTTTATCAACCGGCTAATACGGAATTTTATAATATTCGCAAGGCGCTTGATAAAAGCTATTGGCGCTTAATTCGTTTACTCGAAGAACATCCCGACCTTAAGATGACTTTTAATGTCAGCGGTTGTTTACTAGAGAGATTAGAGGAGGCAGGAGAAAAAGATTTTCTAGAGCGCTTAAAATTTTTAGTTAAAAAGGGCCGAGTGGAGCTGGTGGGATCTGCCTATTATCATGGCCTTTTGCCGCTTCTTCCGGAGAAGGAGGTTATTTATCAAATTAAAGCTCAGGAAAAAATCTTGAAAAAATTCTTTGGCAAGAACTTTAAGCCCCAGGGATTCTTTTTACCGGAAATGGCTTATTCTGTTTCGGTTGCTAAATTAGTTAAGCGCCTCGGTTATGAATGGTTAATTTTAGATGAGATTTCCTATAGCGGTCCGACCAAGAGTCGACCGTCAGTTAATGAGCGTTATCTTGACGAAGCAAGTGGTTTGCGAGTTGTTTTTCGGTCGCGCGATTTTTCTAATTCTTACCCCCCGGATCGTTTATTGACCCTTAAAAATAATTCTTCAGAGTCTTTAGCAAAACTAGTTTTTTTCAGCGCCACTGACGCTGAGCTCTATGGTTTGCGCCATGAGGATCCGACGGGTGAAATGGAGCGGGCAGTAAAGATGAAAAATTTAACAACCATGACGGTTTCTCAGTTTCTTAAGGGACTGGGAAAGAAAGGAATAATTAAAGTTAAAGTTTGGCCGTCTTCCTGGGAAGCAACTACCGGCGAGATTAAAGCCGGCCGTTTCTATGCGCTCTGGGAAGACAAAAATAATAAGATTCAAGCCAATTTATGGAAATTAGCTATCCTGGCCTTGTCTTTAGGAGAAAAA
>CAYPWC010000035.1:0-6631 GCA_964414335.1 uncultured Gammaproteobacteria bacterium
CCGCTGTTAAAGAGGAACCGAAGGCGCCGACCGTGTTCGGCAAACCAGCGACCCCAACAATTAAACCCACTCCAGTAGTTAATCGCCCCAAAGAAGTGACCGCCTCTGGTTACGAAGCGGTTTGTTCTAGCTGTGGAGCGAAAACAAGAACGGTTTTTATGCCCGATGGCGTTCGTCCGGTTTATTGCAAAGATTGTCTAGCTAAAAAAAAAGAAGAGAAGCGCTTGGAGGTTGAAAAGAGAAAACTGGACAAAGAAATTGAAAGAAGACACCTAGAGGATGATACAGTATTAGAATCTAACAGCACTCCTTTGTCCTTAGCAGATTTAGCCAAAGCAACTCCAGTTGATTTTCGTGGTCGCCAAATTAAAAAAGAGTCTCGCCCTCAGGAAGAAAACTCTTCAGGGAGCTCATCGCCTTTTTCGCAAGAACATTCCCTAGTTGAAGGAGAGAGTGAGATTATAAATAATCAGTTTTAAATTTTTATGTATTTAGTTTTTGATACGGAGACAACCGGCCTGCCTAAGAATTATCAAGCCCCGCTTGATGATTTTTCTAATTGGCCGCGAATTGTTCAGCTCGCTTGGAGTCTTTATGATAGTGATGGTAATCACTGGGAGAGCTATAATTATATTATTAAACCCGATGGTTTCGTTATCTCCGAAGAAGTGGCTAAGATCCATCGCATTACTCAAGAGCGAGCGCTAGCTGAAGGCGTGGAGCTCCGAGTGGCTTTGGAACACTTTATTAGTGATGTTAAAAAATCAGAGCATCTTGTCGGTCATAACATTGATTTTGATGATAAGATTACTGGTTGTGAGTTAATGAGAATGGGTCTAGAAAATCCCCTGCTGACTGCTCATAAGATTTGTACAATGAAAAGCAGCGTCATGGTTTGCAAAATTGACAATGGTCGTGGTGGTTATAAGTGGCCTAATTTGACTGAATTATATCGCCATTTATTTAAGGCTGACTTTCCGGAAGCGCACGACGCCGTCTTTGATGTTAGAGCTTGCGCAGAATGCTTTTTTGAGTTAAAAAGAAGAGGCGTGATTTAAGCTAAGATAATTCCTCTGCTCTTGACTTCTTGGCGTAATTTAAGTCTTATGGATTCAAGCATTAACTATTTAAAAGTCGGCAAAGCGACCGAACTTCAAGGGAAAGACTATAAAATCTATCGATTTTTAGAGTTTTTTCCTGGATTTTTCTCTATTTTTACCCTAGTTTTATTGGCCCTTCTGTCTTATTTTAAGCCAGTTTGGGTGGCTTATTTTATTATCGCCTTTGACGTTTACTGGCTGTTTCTGGTCATTTATATGGCCATTTTTTTGATTAGTTCCTATCGTAAATTAAATAAGGGCCTAGCAACTGATTGGCGCGATAAATGCCTGCGTCTTCAGGCAGGACGTTTTAGCGATTCGGATTTTATTAAGGAGGTCGCTCCTGATTCCCTGGCTCATCAAGGGGTTTCCTGGCCAGACTTATGGCAGCTAGTTATTTTGCCAACCTATAGTGAAGGAGTGGAGATTATCAGGGGGTCGCTGACGTCTTTGCTAAATGACGGCTATCCGACAAATAGAATGATTATTGCTCTCGCCATGGAAGAACGGGCAGGTGAAGCGGCCAGAGAAAGAGCTAAAATTATTGAACAAGAATTTGGCGATAAGTTTAAACATTTTATTATTACTTGGCACCCAGATGGAATCGCGGGCGAGCTTAAAGGCAAGGGAGCAAATCAAGCCTGGGCCGTTAAAGAGGTTGTAAAAAATATTATTGAACCAGAAAAGATAGAGCCAGAGAAAATTTTAGTGAGTGTTTTTGATATTGATACAGTTGTTCAACCGGGATATTTTTTCGCTTTGACTTATAAATTTTTGTCCGTTAGCTCTCCTTATCGAGCTAGCTATCAGCCGATTCCCGTTTATCACAATAATATTTGGGATACACCATTTTTTTCTCGCTTGACGGCATCTTCTAATACTTTCTGGCAGATGATTATGCAAATTAGGCAAGAGAGCCTGGTTACCTATTCATCTCACTCCATGACTTTTATTGCCCTTAGGGAAATTGGTTATTGGTCAACCACGATGGTTAGTGAAGATTCTCGAATTTTCTGGCATTGCCTTCTTCATTATGATGGTAATTATCGGGTTGAACCCCTTTACTACAAGGTTTCAATGGATGTTACCTATGATCAGAATTTTTGGCAAACAGCTAAAAGTCTCTATAAGCAGCAACGACGTTGGGCCTGGGGGTCAGAGAATATCCCTTACTTGGTGTTTAATACGATGAAGCGTTGGCAAACGGTTGATCGGGGAAAATTAATTGGCCATATTCTAATTCAAATTCACGGCTTTTGGTCCTGGGCCACTAATGCCCTGATTATTGCCGTTATTGGTTGGCTGCCAATGCTTTTAGGGGGTGGTCGGTTTAATTCAACGGTTTTGTCTGGCAATTTACCCTCGATTACTCAGAATTTGATGACGGTGGCGATGGTCGGACTTGTTTTGTCAGCTGTGGTTTCTTCCTTGCTTCTTCCGGAAAGGCCGCGAAAATACACTCCTTGGAAAAATATTCGGATGATTATTGAATGGGTGTTTGTCCCTTTCACTATTATTATCTTTGGTTCGATTCCTTGTTTTGATGCTCAAATTAGATTAATGAGGGCCAAATATATGGGCTTTTGGGTGACGCCAAAATCAAGATAATAGCTATTTTAGAAAAAAAATATTTTAAAAAACCAGGGAATTTATCCTGGTTTTTTAGTATTCTTTTTTTATGGTATAATAAAAAACGATGAAAAGAAGTAAAATTAATCCGCGGGTTTTAAATCCGAGCGGATCAGCCTATTCGCACAGCTCTTTCTATCGTCTGGTTTCAAGCCAGCGTTTTTTGGCGCTTATCGGTCTAATTTTTTTAGCCCTAATTCTTTTTCCTTTAGCTAGAACGTACAGCCAAAAGCGGTTAGTAGAAAAGGAAATCGCTGACGTGAAAAAAGAGATTAGTGAATTTGAAAGTGCTAATGAAGAGCTTAAAGAGATGATTGCCTACTTAGAGTCCGGGCAATCATTAGAAGAGCAGGCTAGACTTAATTTAAATCTTAAGAAGCCAGGCGAAAAGGTGATTGTAATTGAAAATCTGGGACAGGAAACTAGTCACAGTGAATTAAATAAAAACACCACTAAGGAGGGTAATTTCTTAAAGTGGTGGCATTATTTTTTTGATTAAGTGAGCCGAAGAGGGGACTCGAACCCCTGACCTACGCATTACGAGTGCGTTGCTCTACCAGCTGAGCTACTTCGGCTAAATGAGCGGGTAAGCGGAATCGGACCGCCTTCCTCAGCTTGGGAAGCTGATGTAATAACCATTATACGATACCCGCAATTCAAGTATATTATAAACGCAAGCTGCTAGTTTAGTCAATTATTACTATGAGAAAAATAGATTATTTTAAAACACTTTTAGTCCCTGCGCTTTTTTTGTTTTTACTCCCGGTTGGTACTAAAGCGGTCGGTTTAGAGTTGGTCAAACCCGGGCCAAACCAGGAATTAGTAAGCGCTACGAGCACTGTTCCGGCTAGCATTCCTTGGGAGTGGGAAGCTCTTTCTTCAGTTTATGATTATTCTTTAGCTGATCCCGCTAAATATGATCCCGCTTGGCCCTTGATTGTTAAGATTAGTTATAACGAGAAGAATAATTATTTTAAGCAAATTTTTACCATTGATGAGCTCTCTGGTTTGTGGCAACCGCTTTTAACCACTGATTTTCCGGACAAGAATTACGTAACCGCTAAAATCACCTCACCCCGGGGTCGTTTAGTGGTCTTGGCTAACCCAGATATTCTAGCAGTGGGAACGGCTAGTTGGTATAAGTATAAGAATGGTAATTTTGCCGCTTCGCCAGATTTTAAAAAAGGTTCAATTTTGCGAGTTACTAATCTTAGTAACGGTAAATATGTTGATGTTACCATTAACGACTATGGTCCTGAGCGCGCCAAGCATCCGGATCGAGTAATAGATTTAGATAAAGTAGCTTTTAGTAAAATTGCCTCCATTAAAGATGGTTTAATTAAGATTAAAATTGAGCCGCTTAAAGTAATTGCGCCAACAACTAATAAATCCCAACTTCAGGTGACGGGCGTTCCGTCCGTTAGCGCCTCTTCGGCCATTATTATTAAAGAAAGTGATGGTAGTATTATTTGGGGAAAAAATGAAAATAAAGTTGCGCCTTTAGCTAGCCTTACTAAATTAGTGGCCGCTAAAGTGTTTCTTGATTTAAGGCCGAGCCTTGATAAGGTGGTGACGTATAAATATCAAGATGAAAAATATAATTATGAATATTGTCGTCCTTGGGAGTCAGCCCGGCTAACCGTTAAAGACGGGGAAACTCTCACCATCGCCGATCTTCTCTATAGTGCTTTAGTTGGTTCGGCTAACAATGCCGTTGAGAGTTTGGTGAGAGTAAGTGGCTTAAGTCGTCAGGAGTTTATTAAAAAAATGAATGAAAGCGTCAAAGAATGGGGAGCGACGAATACTAAGTTCGTGGAACCGACCGGACTTTCGCCTGATAACGTGAGTTCTCCTTTTGATTATGCTATAATAAGCAAAGAAGTGTTCACTAATCCACTACTCAAAAAGATTAGTACCACGAAAACGTATAGCTTTAAAACATTAAATACTAAGAAGGCTCATAAGCTGACTAACACTAATCAACTTTTGCGCAGCGGCCTGTATCCAATTATTGGTTCTAAAACTGGTTATCTTGATGAGGCGGGAAATTGCCTGATGACCAGAGTTGAGGGCGCTAAAGATAATTTAATTATCGTTAACTTCGGTTCTTCCAGCAGCGCGGCGAGCTTCTTTGATAATGAGCAGCTGATCCGTTATGGCTTGCGTCAACTTAAAAAATAATTATGATTAGTCTTCATAACATTTCCAAAAGCTACGACAATAAAACTAAAATTCTTCGGGCGGTTGATTTGCGAATTAAACCGGGTGAATTTGTTTCGATTGTTGGTCAGTCGGGAGCGGGCAAAACGACCCTGGTTCGGATTTTAATTGGTGAGGAACGAGTTGATTCGGGGCAGGTGGTTGTCGGTGGTTGGGATATTACTAAAATTTCCAAGCATGAAGTTCCTTTTCTTCGTCGTCAAATTGGTGTCATTTTTCAAGATTTTAAATTACTCCCCAAAAAGACTTTAGCGGAGAATGTTTCTTTTGCTCTAGAGGTTTCTGGCGGGTCTCCGGCGAAGATAAAAAAAATTGTTCCGAGCGTTTTGAAGATTGTCGGACTCGATGACAAGAAAAATCGCTATCCTCATGAAGTTTCGGGAGGAGAAAGACAAAGAGCGGCGATTGCTCGGGCTTTAGTCCATCAACCAAAAATTCTTTTAGCCGATGAGCCGACGGGTAATTTAGACGCTATTAATGCTAATGAAATTATTGATCTTCTTCTAAGGATTAATAAGTTTGGCACGACAGTTATTTTAGTTACTCATAATAAAGAAATTGTTAATCGTTTAAATAAGCGTGTCGTGACGATGGATCAGGGACAAATTATTAGTGACCAAGAGCACGGCAAATATCTTCTCTAACATATGCTATCTTTCTATCGCATTATTAAATTTAGTTTTCAAGACATTGCTCGCAATGTTTGGTTAAGTATTGTCACCATCACTATTTTGCTTTTGGCCTTGTTTTCAATTAACACGCTTTTAACCGTTAGAATAATTAGCGATAGCGCGGCAATGGCCGTTAAAGAAAAAATTAACATTAGTTTGTACCTCAAGGCAGAAACTCCAGAAAGCGAAATTATGGCCCTGAAGGCAAAACTCAGTAATTCTGAAAAGGTAAAAAATATTGTTTATGTTTCTCGCCAAGACGCTCTGGATTCTTTTCGGGAGAAATATAAGAACAATCAAGCGGTTCTAGCTGCGCTCAAAGAATTAGGTCGCAATCCGCTCTCTCCGAGCTTAACGATTGTGCCAAATAATTTTGCCGAATCCGGTCTTCTGATTAATGAACTTAAAATGCTTAACGACCCAATTATTGAGTCTCGAGATTTTTCTGACAATACGGTGATTTTAAATAAGATTAATAACATTACCAAGCGAGTTAACGAAGTCGGCCTGTTTATTATCGCTATTTTTATTTTAACCAGTCTTTTGGTGGTCTATAACGCTATTCGGGTGGCGATTTATACTCATCGCCAAGAAATTGAGATTATGCGCTTGGTTGGGGCTTCCAACTTCTTTATTTACATGCCTTATTTAGTGTCAGCCTTTGTCTATACTCTAGTTAGCATTTTAATCGTGGTTTCCTTCTTTTATCCCTTCCTAAGTCTTCTGCAGCCATATTTAGAGGTTTTCTTTATGGGTTATAACGTTAATATTTTGTCATATTTTGTTAATAATTTTGCCTTAGTCTTCGGTTTGCAGTTCCTGGTGGTTTTGGTGATTAATGTATTAGCGAGCCTATTTGCCGTCCGAAAGTATGCCCGTGTCTAACTTAATTGACTTTTTATTGTTTTTTTAATATCATCCTTGAGAGAGGATTTTTTATTCGGGGATCGTCTAACGGTAGGACTCCAGGTTTTGGTCCTGGCTATTGGGGTTCGAATCCCTATCCCCGAG
>CAYPWC010000036.1:0-6573 GCA_964414335.1 uncultured Gammaproteobacteria bacterium
ATAAACCGGCCGAACGCCATCAGGCATAAAAACCGTTCTCGTTTTAGCTCCACAACTAGAACAAGTCGCTTCGTAACCGGAAGTGGCTACTTCTTTGGGGCGATTAACTACTGGAGTAGGTTTGGTTCGTAAAGTTGGCGGAATTACTAGAGTCTCTGACCGACTAAAAACCACTGGTGCCTTCGGTTCCTCTTTAACAGCGGCTACTGGTCGAAAAGGCGCAGAAGCCCCCACTCTCACGGGCGCATTAGCTCCGCCAGCCAAATTTTGCTTAGGGATAGCGGCTTCCTTCGCGGGGTCTTCATTATAGCTTTCATGCCACCGCATAATCTTCTCTTCCACGACCACGCGTTCGCTCGCATATTTCTCCCGGGAATAGGTAATCACTTTTTCAGTATTGCCGGTCTTCTCTTCTGAACTTAATGGCGGTAAACCTTTAGCCGAAAACGGAGAAGAAGCAATGCCGTCAATCATTAACTTCAAATACATTTCATATTTTGGCAAATTAACAATATCTTCTTCGGTAAAAGTCGGGGTAAATTCTTTAACCAACTCTTCAGCGTCAGCCGCCCCCACCCTAAAGACCACCATTGTCCCGACGTTACCAAAAACCGCCGGTTTTACCTTCTCACTTAACTGCTCAATGTACTGATGAGCTAAAATTAAATTCAAACGATATTTTCTCGCCTCTGATAAAATGTTGGCAAAACTATCAGTCGAGAAATTTTGAAATTCATCGATATATAAATAGAAATCCCGCCGCTCTTTTTCCGGCACGTCCACCCGACTCATCGCCGCTAGTTGAATTTTTGTAATCATCATCGCCCCTAAAAGAGCGGAATTATCCTCGCCAATCCGACCCTTAGATAAATTCATAATCAGAATCTTCCCGTTATCCATAATATCTCGAATATCAATCGCTGATTTTACTTGGCCGATAATATTTCTCATTAAAGAGCTGGAAAGGAATTGGCCAACTTTATTTTGAATCGGTGACACCGCCTCAGAGGCGAATTTATCAGCATAGCCGGAAAATTCTTTTTCCCAAAAAGCCTTAACCACCGGATCAGTGATATTGGCGACAACCCGCTTACGATAGTTTTTATCAGATAACATTCTCACTACGCCCAAAAGTGTCGATCCCGGAAAATCCAAAATCGCCAAAATCGCATTACGTAAAATATATTCTAGCCGCGGTCCCCAAGAATCCGCCCATAGTTTCTGAAAAACGCCGATTAACCCCGAGGCGACCAAGTGTCGCAAGTGAGGCTCAACTTGTTCTACAACATTAAAGGCAATGGGGAAATTAATGTCCGACGGATTAAAATAGACGACATCATTAATTCTTTCCGCTGGAATATATTCGATAATTTTTTCCGCCAAGTCACCATGAGGATCAACAATCGCGACGCCATGACCAGCGCGAATATCATCGACAATCATGTTTTCCAAAATAGTCGACTTACCCATACCAGTCTTTCCAATCAAATACATGTGCCGACGGCGATCGTCGGTTTTAATACCGAATTTTTTAAATTCGTTACGATAGGTTGTTTGGGCAAAAACCGCTATATCCCGCATAGAAAATTAAAATCTTTTTAGACTAAATAGAGACTGATATGAATCCATCGCCTCTCTAATTAATGGCGGCAAATAGATAAAACCGAGAATAATCGGAACGACAATAATAAGTAGGCGAATAAACCCCCAGGCTTGTTGCCAACGGATAAAAACTTTGATTTCCTTAGAAAGCCTTAAAATCTCATCGCTTCGTTCTAAGTTTTTTTGAAGAAGCGTCGTCAAAGACTCTCCCGCAGGCACAGTCATTGATTCTTTTTTTTCTTCAGACATAAATTAATGATAATTAACCTCTTACTTCACAAAGGCTAACATATTCCCGACCAATCGCGGCCAAGCCTTCCATTTCTTTAGCGCTATAGCCCGAACGCTTTTTGTAATCCGAATTAACCAGATCTGTATCGGATTTGAAATTCTGCAAATACCATTTGCTAGCGCCTTTAATCACTTCTCCCATGGACCTGAAGTCGCTAGCTGCTAAAAGATCCGGAACAACAGTCGTTCTAAACTCATAGGGGAGACCACTTGTCATAATAATTTTAACACTTTTTTCGATATTATCACAGTCAACCGGAGCACCAACAACTTTTTCATATTTAGCCAAGGGACCCTTTAAATCCATGGCAATATAATCAATTAGTTTTTCGTCGATAAGGGTTTGGAGCATTTCGGGATTAGTTCCATTAGAATCAAGCTTCACTAAGTAACCGATGTCTTTTATCTTTTTTATAAAAGACGGCAGGTCAGGGTGTAAAGTAGGCTCCCCGCCCGTAATTACTACTCCGTCAAGACGGCCGAATCTTTCCTTCAAAAAAAGAAAAAGGTCTTCAGGGGAAAGCGGAGAAAAACCTTTTTCTTTTTTCTTATTTTTTTCGTCCGTTCCCTCACGGGGCAGGACAAGCATAGGGTTATAGCAGAAGTGGCAACGAAAATTACAACCTTGGGTAAAGATAATGGCCGCTAAATGATCGGGGTAGTCCAGAAGAGTTAACTTCTCTAAACCACCAATAATCATAAGCGTTAAATTTAATTACTCGGAAAAAACTTTAAAAGTTTTTCGATCCTTGTATTCAGATGCCTTACCGGGATTATAGTTTTTGACCGGTGTTAACCAACCGACAACGCGGCTGTAAACAATGCATTCTTGTCTTTGAGTTTGAATGGGGCTCATATGCTCAAATTAACAATTAACAATTAATTAAATCTAGTTAAATAATGGTTAACTGTGTCTTTATTATAAATTATTTTTATTTAAATTACAAATTGACTGAGAATCTTCTCTAATATTACTGATTGGCCTGACGAATCTCTTCTACTGTCTCGCTATAACCAATTTCCTCATCGCATTTCGGACAGAATTTATGCTCACCAGACAAGTAGCCATGCTTCGGACAAATAGAGAAAGTCGGGGTAATAGTGAAATATGGCAAGCGATAATTATCCACGATTTTCTTCACTAATTTTTTAGCAGTTTCACCGTCTGGAAGGCGTTCTCCTAAATAACCATGAAGCACAGTACCCCCCGTATATTTAGTTTGGAGATCATCTTGGAGATCAAGGGCGGAAAAAATATCATCGGTATAATTAACATGAAGGTGGGTGGAGTTGGTATAGTATGGATCAGCATTAAATTTCTTCACCGCCTCCGTATTAGAACAAATAATCCCTGGATAAAGTTGTTGATCTTTCTTGGCAAAGCGATAAGTAGCGCCTTCGCCCGGAGTGGCCTCTAAATTGTATAAATTATTGGTCTCATTTTGATAATCCATTAACTTCTCTCGCATGAAATCAAGTGTTTCAGCGGCAAAAGCGTGGCCCTCGGGACTAGTAATATCCTTACCCATTAAATTAAGCAGGGCCTCGTTCATGCCGTTAATACCAATCGTTGAAAAATGATTTTTCCAATATGATCCAAAACGGGCATTAATGTTATCTAGATAGAACATTGAATAGGGATACAAACGATCCTCGGTAAACTTCTCAACAATTTTGCGCTTAATCTCTAAACTATCTTTAGCAAGATCCATTAAATGAACTAAGCGTTCACGAAACTCTTCTTTGCTCTTAGAAAGATAACCGAGGCGTGCCAAATTAATTGTTACCACGCCGATAGAGCCAGTGAGAGGATTGGCGCCGAAAAGGCCGCCCCCTCGTTTGCGTAGTTCCCGATTATCAAGACGGAGTCGGCAACACATTGAACGGGCATCATCACGGTTCATGTCTGAATTAACAAAATTAGAAAAATAAGGGATGCCATATTTCGCTGTCATTTCCCAAACCGGCTTTAAACACTCCCGATCATATTCAAACGTCTTATCAATACAATAAGTCGGAATGGGAAAGCCAAAAACCCGTCCGGTTGAGTCACCCTCTAACATCACTTCAGCAAAAGCCTGATTAAACATGTCCATTTCCTTCTGAAACTCCTTATACTTCTCCGGCATTAATTCTCCACCAATAATAACACTCTCTTCACCAATCATTGGTGACGGGGTAACGTCTAAAGTAACGTTAGTAAACGGAGTCTGGAAGCCAACCCGAGTCGGAACATTGATATTGAACATAAATTCCTGCAATCCCTGCTTCACTTCCTTATAGGTCAAATTATCATAACGAATAAACGGAGCAAGATAAGTGTCAAAGTTGGCAAAAGCCTGAGCACCTGCCGCTTCCCCTTGCATGGTATAGAAAAAATTAATAATTTGGCCCAAAGCACTACGAAAATGTCTTGGCGGATTGCTCTGAACTTTTTCATGAACACCGCGGAAACCTCTAGTTAGTAAATCTTTCAAATCCCAACCGCAACAATATGGAGCGAGCAGACCAAGATCGTGAATATGCATATCGCCATTAACATGCGCTTGGCGAATATTTTCCGGATACATCTTATTGAGCCAATAACGAGCGGAGATTGATGAAGCAATATAATTATTTAGGCCTTGAACAGAAAAGCTCATGTTACTGTTTTCCTTAAGGCGCCAATCAGCCCGACCCAAATAGTCCTCCATTAACTTCTCGTCAGCCGTCGCGGTATTAATATCTCTTAATTGTCGGTGTTGATCACGATAAATAATATAGGCCTTAGCAATTTTAATCAGCTTATTCTCAATCAAAACTTCTTCCACGATATCTTGAATTTCTTCCACGGCCGGAATACTATTCTTATGAAATTTTTTATTGATTTTCATCACCACTTGGTCACCTATCTTCTTGGCTAAGTGATGATCATCAATATCGACGGATAATGCCGCCTTATAAATCGCTTTAACGATTTTGTCTTGGTCAAAATCAACGATTTCCCCAGACCGCTTAATTAATTTGCTAATTACTTCAGACATAGGTTTCTATTTTTTTTCTTTTAATAATTTGTTTAGCTCTTTTTGAAATTCCCGCGCATCCTTGAAGGATTCATAGACGGAGGCATAACGGATATAGGCGACCTGATCGATCTTCTTGAGATTTTTCATCACTGCTTGACCAACTTGTTGAGAGGTAATTTCCGTGTCCTTTAATCTCTGCAGGTCTCGTTCAATCGAATGAACTAATTTTTTAAAGCGATCTTCGGTAATTGGTCTTTTCTCGCAAGATTTTTTCAAGCCATTAACCATTTTCTCGCGATTATAGGCTTCTCGACGACCGTCACGCTTTACAATCACTAAATCAAGTAATTCAATTTCTTCATAAGTAGAAAAACGGAAACTACACTTTAAACATTCACGACGACGTCTAATAGAGAGGCCGTCAGGAGCAACTCGGGAATCAACGACTTTGGTGTCCGGGTAATAGCAAATTGGACATTTCATATAAAACCCTATATTTTGTGGCCTTTTAAGACATTGACCACTAAATGTTGTATTCAATATCAATTTTAGCAAAATTATACCCTCGGGTCAATTTAGCTAATCTTAAAAAAAATAACTTTATTTTATAAAGTTATCCACAGAAAAAGGTAAAATCTCTAAAAATAAAAAACGGATTATTTATATAATCCGTCTAAATTCCTAGACCCCATTCACTGCCCGGTAAATAATTAGTACTATTAGTGCTAATAACCCTGGAACAATAACACTCAGGCTAAGACCCCCAAGAGAATCCTCATATTCAATGATGATCCCAACAATTCCGGTGAAAATCCAAGCAAAAGCAACCACCGAGAAGCAACCATCTAGCCAAGGGCAACTTGGAGCAACCACACCCGTGCTGAAGAAAATGAAGAATAGGGCGAGGTAGACAATAATCAAAGAGAAAAAAGCATTTATTTTTACCACTTTCTTCCCTTTAATAAGAAGGATGGGCAAAGCGCCAATTAGGCTACATAAAACCAATTCAATTGCTCCCATAATTCTTATTTTTATTTTAATGAACTATTTTACCGAGAACGATGAGACTTTAACAATTTATCTTTTATTTGTCAATTACTAGCCTAGTTATAATATAATAGCGGCGATTATTGAGCGTGGTAAAGACAACAACCATGTCTCCACCTTCTTTTATCTTCATTTTCTTATATAAATCTTCAATTTTAACCGGGAAACCTCGGGTAATAATATTAGCCCTCAGAAAATCATCTGGCGACACCGCTCTTAGTGCCTCCTTGGCCGCCTGAAGCGAATAATTACCGCTAGAGATGACTTTGAGGGTACGAAAGAGCGTTCTGTCCTTAATTAGCTCATCGCTCGTTAAATAGGCAATTTTGGGGTCTAGCTTAAATAGGGAAAATTGGTTTGCCGCCTCATCAATAAGGTGGGCTTTAACAATCGCCTTATTCGGCTCATAGAGATAGTTTTTAATGCCCGGAGAAATAGGGGCAGCTTCAACCTCTAAATTAGAGCCCATAGTATAAACCTTCCCCTTAATTAACATCGTCGCCCGACGAGAAGCGGTCTTTAAATCACCAAACCACAACATAGCAACCTTACAAACATTATTTTCAGAGATTACCTCGACTTCTGGTTTCTCGGGTAAAGTAGCAATCTCTTCATAGTCAAACGCGGG
>CAYPWC010000037.1:0-4754 GCA_964414335.1 uncultured Gammaproteobacteria bacterium
TCACCTCTCGTTACATGGGTGATTTTCATTAAATAGTCATCGACAATATTAGCAAAGTGATAGGTAGGAACGCCATCAGATTTAATTAGCACTTGGTCATCTAAATCGGCGCAGGCAAATTTAATGTCACCCCTGATTTCATCATGAACAATAATTTCTCCGGTTAAAGGTAGTGCTTGGCGAATGACAAATTTTTCGCCCGCTTCTAATTTCTTCGCTATTTCTTCCGGACTTAAATCACGACAAGCACGGTCATAACGCGGGGCTTCCCCCTTAACAGTTTGCGCGGCGCGCATATCTTTTAACCGATCTTCACTACAAAAACAACGATAGGCCTTTTTATCATCTAGGAGCTTTTTAATATATGGTTCGTAGAGACCAAGGCGTTCGGTTTGGATATAGGGGCCATATTTACCAGTCGTATGTGGCCCTTCATCAAATTTCACCCCCACCCAAGTTAAAATATCAATCAGCTTATCAAGCGCGCCCTCAACTTCTCGCTTCTGATCAGTATCTTCAAGACGGAGAATAAACTTCCCCTTCCAACTTTTGGCAAGCAAATAACCAAACAAGGCGGAGCGTAAATTGCCAAGATGAAGGAAGCCGGTTGGTGACGGTGCGAAACGTAAACGAATTTCTTTAGTAAATAAACCCATATGATTAATTTATATTTAATGATTTAAATTTCTCTAAGAATTTTTCATAACCCGCGCGGCGACAAGGATGAGAGGCGGCTAAAAATTTATCTGGTTCGACCCATTTATAATTAGTGTGTTCCCAGAAGTTGAGCTTAATCTCCTCGGCCTTACCAGTAAATTCGCCAATAAACAAGCCCTGTTTCTGACCTTTATGGTTATAGGTAAAAGTGTCACTGGGACCATGTTTTCTAATCATGCCAAAAAGATAGCGATGAACATTCTTAAAAGTTGCTTTAGTAATAACCGCCTTGGTACCCAGCTCTTCTTGAATTTCTCTTAGTCCGGCTATTTCTAGGGACTCCCCATCAGTTCCTCCTTGTGGCAGTTGCCAATGATTAGCGTTGTCTTTTCGCTGAATAATGAGAATCTCAGGACGCCCTTCATTTTTTCGGTAAAGAAGACAAGCGACATTGGGGCGATATAGAAAGGGGTAGATAAAACGCACACGGAAAATCTTAAACAGAAAAATAGCCGTTGCATTCCAAATTCTTTTAAATCTCCTATTAAATCTTCTACTAAACACTGCCCCCAAAAGTCGCCATAACCACTCTAAACCAAGTCGACGCCAACTTAGAGGTGCCCGTTTAGATTTTCCGGTAAGAAAATCAAATGAGCCACCGATTCCTAGCGCCAGCGAGACTGATGGTAGTTTTTTAAGATTATAGTAAATTGATTTTTCTTGATACGGAAACCCCAAAGCATTAAAAAGAATTTGGGGAGCGAAATTATTAATTGAAACAATTTTTTCTGAAGACAAATTAATATCCCGATTAATATCTATGACTGAAAAAATTAATCCCGGAAATTTTTGATTCAACGCGTTTGTGATTTCATCTTTAGTCGACAACCCTTGGTCCCAATTTAAAATCATCACTCTAATTTTTTTATCAACCGCTAGTTTTAGAAGCTCGACTGTTAAGTCAGAACCAGTGACTCGGGGTATTTTTTTTCCAAATAACCGCCCGGCAATTAAAAGACCAACACCGTCAGCCAGCGAGAGATCGGCTTGGTTAAGGACATAGAAAAACTCCTCGTCTTTTTCGGCTGCCAAAATAATTTCCGGGTTTGGGGTCACTAAATAATGCTGATTATTATCCATTAAAAAACCCACGATCTTTTCTAGGACCTCTTTTTGACTAAATTCACTTAAATTTATTCCCAAAACATTAGCCATATGATATAATGTTGATGCCTTAATTCTATTATAAATTAAGGCGTTCGTCAAAATAAATTTTATTTTCTATGGCTAATTATAAGAAAATCAGCGATAAGATCGAGGAGCTTAAAATCGATAACCCTCGGAATAATAATTCTAGTCTCCGTTGGGTGAATATCCTCGATGCCGGTAAAACGGAAATTAATTACTTGCGAAAAAACTATAGTTTCGACCTTAGTCATTTGCGCGCCATCGCTTCTTCCGTTTTAGCTCAACGGCCGCTAATTTTTAGGGCGCAGAACTATTTATTTCTCATTTTGCATTTTCCGGCCCTTAAAGACGGTCGGGTATTTGCCGGTGAGGTAGATTTTTTTATTGGTCATGGCTTTTTAGTGACCGTTCATAATAAAAATTTACCAGCCCTATCATCATTTTTTAACTTTGGTAAAAAGAATCCCGATTCCCTATTATCATTTGCCACCGAATCATCAGCCGTCTTGCTTTATGAAATCTTAGGGCGTTTAATTGATGACTGCTACCGCCTTCTAGACGATAATAGTTTGGAGATTAAAAAGGTTGAAGACTTAATCTTTGCTAATGACCAAAAACAGGCCGTTTCCAAGATTTTGCTCCTACGCCGAAATATTATTAACATCCGAAAAATAATGCAGAACCATAAGAACATCCTCAAGGAACTAACGAAAATGAATAGTAGCTTAGTTGATCCTTTAGCTATTAAAAAATATTATGAAAGCCTTGTGGAGGACTCAAAACGACTTTGGGAAACACTAGACAATCAGAAAGAAATGATTGAAGTGCTAAACAGTACAAATGAATCTCTGTTAAATGACAAGATGAACGTTATCATGAAAACTTTAACCATTTTTTCTGTTATCGTCTTCCCGCTCACTCTTTTGGCCGCTGTTTTCGGAATGAATACTAAATACATGCCTTTGGTCGATCATCCCTATGGTTTCTGGATGATTGTCGTGATTATGATTTTCGGCTCGCTTTTCATGTTACTTTTCTTCAAGAATAAAAAGTGGCTTTAAATTTAAACTAATATAATTATATTTTGGGAAAAAAGACACCTAAAAAAGGTGTTTTTTATTTGACAAAATGACTAAAAAATACTATAATTTATTAATCTTATTTCTATTTCTATTTCTTGCCCTTATTTTTTATCTCTATGATAAATAAAAGCAAACAACACTTATTTTATTTTCTCGGTTTTTCAATTGGTCTTCTTAGCCGAGTTAAAAAATTTATTCTCAATTTAAACGCCCCTGCTCCGCGCCCTTTTAGTAATAGTGACTATATTAAAAATCTCGATTATGACTCAGAGATCCTAAAGACTATGCTGGCTTTTAGTGGTCAGGGTGATTTTTTTAGAGACAAATATATTCTAGAAATTGGTCCGGGCCCAGACTTAATGCTAGGACTAATGCTTCTTGATGGCGGAGCTAAATATTATCAAGCGATTGATTTCTTTCCCGTTCTTTCCTCCCCGCCATATTTCTATGCCAACCTCAGAGCGCGTCTATCTTCTCTTCCTGCTCAACTCGCTACCGATCAGGTTATAAAAGCCATAAAAAATAAGACCCCACTTGAAACTAGGCAAATTGGCTACAAAATAATTAGTATTACTGACCAGTCTTTAGTAGCAACTGAAAAAAATAAATACGATTTAATTTTCAGTAAAGACGTCTTAGAGCATGTGAGCGATTTAGGAGCGGCTTTTAAAAACATGCGGCAGCTTTTGCGGCCCGGTGGGCGTCTAATCCATAAAGTTGATTTCGGAACGCACACCTCTTTTATCCAAGATGTTGATCGGCTCAATTTCTTGCGTTATAGCGATTCTGTTTATGAACGTTTCGTTAAATTTAATGGTGGACCCAATCGTCTCCGACTTAATAAGCTTATAGAAATCGCCTCGAAAAACGGCCTTGAGGTTGAGAAAATTCAAATTGATAAACAAATGAGTCCTGAGGAATTAGCGGCTTGTAAAGATTATTTAAGCAAAAATTACAGGAATTTACCAGATAAGGAGCTAATCCCCCTATCAGCCTGGATAATGTTTAAATAAGCTTGACACATATTTTATAATATGATACTATGAGGGGTCAACTAATATGATGGGATAACCGTATATGCGCGTAATTTTTATCGGACAAAAAGGGCTTCCGGCCAAAACAGGCGGAGTCGAAAAGTATGTCGAAAACCTGGCTCTAAACTTAGTAAATAAGGGGCAGGAAGTTTTTGTGTTTTCCCGTCGCAACTATAGTCATAAGCTAAAAGAATATAAGGGAGTAAGAATTGTTCCGGTCGGTAACCTTCCGGGAAAAAACTTCGAAGCGATTACTAACACTTTATTTGCTTGTTTAAAACTAATTTTTAAACGGGTTGATATTATCCACTTTCAATCTATTGGCCCCGCCTCTTTAATGTGGCTCGTTAAAATTATAAAACCCCGCACCCCGATTGTTTTTACTTTCCATTGCCAAGACTATTATCATCAAAAATGGGGTCACTTCGCCCGCCTTTATCTGCGTTTCGGGGAAAAAATCGGTTGCCAATTAGCCGATCAAATCGTCACCATTTCTAAAGAGTTAAATAGTTATACCCTTAAAACCTATAACCGGCAGGCGAGTTATATTCCTAACGGCGCCAGTCTTCATGAAAAAGTGCCAGTAAGGGAGATTCGCCGCTTTGGCCTGGAGGAAGGCAGCTATCTTGTTTCCATTTCCCGCTTAATTCGCCATAAAGGAATTCATCACCTAATTAAAGCCTATAACAATCTACAGACCGATAAAAAATTGGTAATTGTTGGCGACGGCTCATACACTAATGATTATGTGCAAGAACTTTTAAGCAAAGCGAAAGATAAAAAACACATAAAA
>CAYPWC010000037.1:4764-6425 GCA_964414335.1 uncultured Gammaproteobacteria bacterium
TAACGACTACGTGCAAGAACTTCATGAATTAGCCGCGGATAATCCTAATATCATTTTTACTGGTAATCAAACTGGTCGCACGCTCGCCGAGCTCTATTCTAACGCCTATGCCTTCGTTCAACCGTCTGAAAGCGAAGGTCTTTCTATTGCCTTGCTTGAGGCGATGAGCTATGGCCAAGTCTGCTTAGCTTCTGATATCAGTGCTAATCAAGAAGCTTTGGGTGAAGCTGGCTATTTCTTTAAAGATAGAGAGGCAAATGATCTTCAAGCTAAATTAGAATATCTTTTAGAAAATCCGGAAGCAATTAAAAGTTTTAGTCAAAAAGCTTTAGAGCGCGTTCGAAAAGAATATAACTGGAATGATATCGCTGATCAGATGATTAAAGTTTATAAAGAAGTTGCCCGAAAAAAATAAACAATCTCTTAGTAATTACTATTTAAATAAAGCCACCCCCAAGGTGGCTTTCTTGTTTTTCACTAAAACCGAATGATTTAATAACTAGAACAATCCTTTTGTGGATATGAAAAGAGCGCTCCTAGGAACGCTCTATAATTCAAACTTTAATTACCTAGCAAGGAACGACAACGACACTTTTGTGTGCCAGTCCCAACCTTCATCTTTAGAATGCTGAACCATTTGGCCCATTTTTACCCATTCTCTTACAGCCTTAGAACCGACCTTTGCCAGTTCGTGAGGCAAAAACATTGGATAGTCCCATTGACTATTTTGGCCAATGTAGACATTCCAAATTTTTGTATAGCCCTTTATCAGGACGGCTTCCTCCACTACTTCCCCGCTTGTATACACCCAGTAGCCCAAATTTTTGTCATATTCAAACTCTGTACTAGGCGAACCTTGTCTGAGAAGTGGGGCTGGCAAAGTTGGTTGACTTTCTCCAGCGTTTAAAAGGTCATTGGAAATAAAGTACACAACTTGCATGTACTCATTGATAGTGACCCCGTAATCACCAGAAAAATTAGGCGCATACTTGTCCTGTGCCTTTTTCGGGGTCACGAGACTAGATTTTACCGGAGCTGGAGCTGGTGCAGGCGCTTTCTCTTCTATTTGTGGCGCTACCTGAGCCGGTGACGCAGGTGCCGGAATAGTTCTTACCGGCGCTGGCTTTGCTCTAACTGGAGCTACTACGGGTTTTTTTCTGCCGCGGCAATCATCCAGCAGGATATTTAATTTTTCAATTG
Organism: uncultured Gammaproteobacteria bacterium; assembly: GCA_964414335.1. Lineage (GTDB taxonomy): Bacteria > Patescibacteriota > Patescibacteriia > Patescibacteriales > UBA12465 > UBA12465. The sequence goes on from CAYPWC010000037.1 coordinate 5,965, forward strand.
AATCCTGTAACTCATTATACTGATTCGCGTTTCTTAGCGAATCGCGTAGCCTTTCCAGCGCAATCGCTGCATTTGCTTCAGCGTTGACTCTCTTTTCTTTTCCCATAGGACCAGTCATCCACAGACCCACAATGGCAATAACAATGATTACGATAGCTATCAAGCTACCAATAATCCATTTTTTCATGTTCATTTCTAGTTTATTTTTTGGTTGTTTTTCCTTTAAATATAGACTTCCCAATTTGGATTAGGTCAGCGGAAACGCCGACATAGAAAACAGATCCATTTAGGGATTCATTAAACTTAATTCCTCCTTCAAGAGAAATTAATTCCTGGCTATATCTCCTAGTAAGAGATAATCCTAGACCCAGGGTAGTAACCAGCTTCTTATCATAAAAGCGGTAGGCGCCAGAACCGATAATCTTCGGTTCAAAACGGAGTGTCCCTTTTTTGACTAAAGG
>CAYPWC010000038.1:0-3800 GCA_964414335.1 uncultured Gammaproteobacteria bacterium
CGATTATTCCTATTCCCAAAGGATGGTTTAAATAAGGGGTAAATAAATTGGTAACCGCCAAAAAAACCAAAGCGGCACCCAGGGCGAGAGAAAATAACTCTGGTTTTTTAAGGCCAGCCCTAAGAAGAGAAAAAATCAGAAACAAATAGGCGCCAAGACCAAGGACTCCGAGCTTCAACCAAAGATCAAGATATCCCCATTCAAAAGCAAAAGTGGTATATTTTCCGCTTGGACTACTAGCTAAAACCCGAGGATCTTGAGAGTGGTAGGTAACGGTAGCGCCAAACCCTTGCCCTAAAATCGGTTCCCGAATAATTTCTCGACCCAAAACCGGAAGAAGCGACCAACGCGAAGCTAAGGCCGGCTCCCCGTTGCTTTTTAGGCGGGCGGCAAAATCAGCACTAAATTTTCCGGGAGTAGGATAGGGAAAAACGGCCGTTAAATAAATGAGAGAGAAACCAATAATCATGCTCAGGCAAAAAATCAAAAACATTTTCCCGGCCTGACGCCAAGAAATTGAAATCCCGGCCACCACCAAACTAAAAATTAGAGTGATAATGGCAGCCACCCAAAAACTTCGAGAAAAACTAACCAATAATGTACTTAAAGAAATAGCAGCCAAGAAAACCGTCCCCCAGTTAAATTTAAAACGATTAATTTGCCAAAGTGCCAAGAACAATGCTACTCCAGAAAAAATTTGCCCTTGAATAAAAATTCGTGGCCAAGAAGAAAGCGTCGGCGTGATTTCCGCCATCAGAGTCCGCCGCAACCAAGTATATATTTCGGGGGCAATCGCTAAATTATGGGTAAAAACAAACAGGAAAAGGAGAGTCTTGAGACTTAAAAAAATGACTCCGGCTAAAAATACTGTTTGCAGATGCTTGAAGAAAGTCTTAGCGCTGTCTCGACTAAAAACAATAATAAGAGGTGGGAGCAAGAAAAAATAAAGCCAAGCATTAAAATCCTGAAAAATTAAACTTGGCACTTGCTTTCTTAAAACCGCATTAAGAAGACTAACTAAAACAAAGACTGCTAGAACCAAAAACTGTTTCCGGAAAGAAAAATTTTTAAAAGCTAAATAAACTTGGCTCTGTTGTCGGCGTTTAACGAGTTGCCAACCAAACTTAATAATAAAAGGAATCATTACTCCTAGCCATAGAGCTAGGCGCAAAGAAATATTGAAAGAACCAACTGGTAGAACAAATAAATGCCCCATGGAGCCAATAAATAGCTCTCCTAGAACCAAAAGAAGTCCAAGCTCAAGACGATACCAGCTAAGCACCCAGGCAAAAATTACCAAAAGACTAAAGATAGCCACATTTAAACTAGAGCTTCCACTAGCCAAAAAAGACAGACTTTCAATGATTAGAAATACTCCCAAATAGCCAAGAATATTAGCAGTCTTTATTTTTAGCATATTAATATATTTTTACCCGGTCGCCGGGTTTAATCAAATGTTTAGCGCTGTAACCAGCATTAACTTCAAGAACCAAATTAACCGGCTGACTGCTTTGATAAATATGCTCCGGCTGGCTACCCTCGGGCGCTAAATCAGAAAAAACATCAGTGATAATATCATTACTAATAAAAATGATATCTAGGGGAAAATTCATATCGCGCATCACAAAGCTTTTCTGACTTGGATCTCGAAAGACAAATAACATTCCTTCGTTTTCGCCAAGCATTTGTCGGTGACTTAAGCCTTGATAGTGCTCTTGGGGGGTTCTGGCTAATTCCGCCTTAATGACACCACTATTAATTTCGACTGTTACTAAATCACTGGCTACTTGTCTAAAATTAACAGCGGTCAAAAAAAGAAGACAAGCTACTCCCGCCAAGATAACAACCAGCCAACAAAGAGGAATCTGTTTTATTTTTTTACTGCAAACCATGTTTGTCTTTAACAATTTTTAACGCTTGCTTATATTTCTTTACCGCTGGCAAAAATGGTAATAATCGATAGGAAAATGAGGGTAGCCAAGAACTAATCGTTCCTCCAGGCGAAACCGTAAAAAGAACTTGCGGCACAAACAAACCAACCTTCCCCTGCTCAAGCATAGTAAGCCATAAATCCCAATCTTGAAACTTCTTTAAACTTTCATCCCAGCCGGTTAGCGGATAATCGCTTTTTCTAATAAGAGACATCGTATGAATATAAGGGAGACGGCGAAGTTTTTCCGGATCAAATTCACCGAGCTTAAAAAGTTTCTTCCCCCAATAGAAAGAGGAATAGGCATAGCTATAAGTCGGATTAGTCTCAAGATAGGCTAAAAGCGTTTCTAGCGCCTGCGGGTGTAAAACGGCGTCAGCATCACAAAAGAAAAGATAATCGCCCTGCGCTTCTTTCGCACCGCGATTACGCGCTGCGGGCGCTCCTTGATTAGTTTGATTTAAAAACAAATAACGATTTTTTTCATCAAGCGTTTTAAGACTAGAAATAAAAACGCTCTCCGGGTCATCTAAGGATCCGTCATTAACAATAATAACCTCGTAGTCTTTAAGCGTTTGTTGCCCGATGCTTGCTAGTGTCTTGGCGAGCTTCTCGGCTTGATTGTAAACAGGAATAATAATTGAAATCATATATTACTTCTTAATGGCGGCCAGAATTTTCTGACTCTGCTTTTCCCAATTGAAATCTCGAAGCGCCCGACGCTGACCATTTTCGCCCAACCGTTGTCTTAATTCTAAGTCAGCTAGTAGTCTGGTAATTGCTAATTGCAAACTTTCAGTGTCCTCCGGATCAACTAATAGTCCAGTCTCCTCATGACTAACCGCATCCTTCACCCCCCCGGAATTACCAGCGATAACCGGTTTAGCAAATAAACCCGCTTCCAAATAGACAATTCCAAAACCTTCAAAGTCACCACTGATATCACGCGAGGGCATCACAAAGATATCACATAATTTAAACCAAGCCCATTTTTCTGTTTCGGTAACTGCTCCTAAGAAAATAATCTTTCTCGCAAACCGAAGCGGCACTAAAGACTTTAGATATTCCTCTCGTGGGCCCGTACCGGCAATCACATAAACTAAGTCCTTAGTTATCTCCTCTGGCAAGGCTATTAAACTAGCAATAGTTCTATCAACTCCTTTTCTTTTAACTAAACGGCCGAGGGTAAAGAGAATCTTCTTCCCTTCCAGATTATGGCTCATTCGCAAAGCATTAAGATCCTTCTCATCAACTGTCGGAACACCGCTTTCAATTCCTGGATTGACGATAACTATTTTTGCCGCTATTCCGTCCATAAACTCTAGCAAGCGATCACGAACATAACTATTGGCACAAATAATCTGATGAGCCCGCTTTAAAATAAGTTTCGTGATTAAGCGTTTACGTCCGGTTCTTAGAGCGAGCGCCAAATCCATACCATGAAAAAACACCGCGTATTTAATCGGCCTCATTAAAGAAACTAGCCAAGCGACCGTCCCTAAAGGAAGAACTTGACCAACTAAAAGATAGTCAATCTGACTCATTCTAAGTTTTCGCGCTAAAGTCGGCACGGCCGGCAGCCAAGACAAAAACCGCCGCCCCTTAATTAGTTCTCCGCGATTATTATCAAGCACTAAAAGTTTTTCATTAACCGGCCAATATTTAGCCAAATTACCATAGTAATTAGCCACCCCGCCGAAAAAGGGCGGGTATTCCAAAGTAAAAAGTAGTGTCTTCATAAAAACTAACGTTTAAAAGATTGCCAAACACTAATAATGTCGGCCTTTTTAAATCCCCCCAAAAGAAACAAACTACCAAAGTAAACCAATCCACCAAGAATCGTCGCGCCAAAAACATTACCTGATTCCTT
>CAYPWC010000038.1:3810-6223 GCA_964414335.1 uncultured Gammaproteobacteria bacterium
CTTAACAACCAGAACCACGGCCGCCATCACTATTGAAGCAGCCAAGACTTTAAAAAATATTTTTAAATTCTTCACTAAGCGATACGGAATAATCTTTTTAACAAAAACCATTCCTAAAACGAACATTAAAGCGTTGGTTAGCAACACGGTCACACTCGCCCCCACTGCTTGATAGCGAGGAATGAGGATGAAATTAAGAACCAAACTCGAAATCATTACCAGTCCCATATTAAACGTATTCTTTTTCTGTCGGTCGCAAGCATTTAGTAGCGAGCCAACGGGAAAATTCAAAAAAATGAAAAAGAGCGAAGAGATGGATATTTGTAAAGGAAGAATTGCCCCTTCATAGCCGGTTTTGAAAAGCAGGACAATCTTATCAGCCAGAGTAATCGCGCCAAAGATAATCGGCAAAGAAATAATAATTAAATAATTAAGAGCCCGCTCAAACGAGATCACTAGTTGCTCCCGATTAGTCTGCCAATAAGAACTCATAGCCGGATAAAGTGACGCGGTAAAAGCCATCGGTAGAAACTGCAAAGCAAAAATAATCTTAAAGGCCACTTGATATAAGCCAACCTCATAATCAGATGCCATTACTGACAATAACACTGAATCTAAATATGTATACAAGCGTTGGAAAATAGCATAAACAGCAAACGGCCAACTAACAATTAGAATTTCCCTAATCAACCCCTTATCCCAGGCAAACTTAACCGCCACCTTCAATCTCTGTCTCACAATCAAAAATGAATAGGTAAAATTAAAAGTACTAGCTAGAGCCAGGGCGGCCATTGCCGGAATTAGTCCCCCACCCAAAAGTAAGGCGCTATAACCACAAATTAAAACAATCAACTGAAAAACGATAGAGGAAACACTTTCATATTTCAAATTATGATAACCTCTAGCCACGGCGAAAAAAGTGACCGTAAAAGAATCAAGCACCATTGAAAGCGAACTAATGTAAACCAGATTCTTAGTCAAGCTATCGTAACCAAGGGCATTAACTAAAATAAAAACCGCCCCTAAAGATAGGAGGGCTAAAGGTAATTTGAGAGCTAAAATATTAGCCAGCCATTTCGGCGCTCGGGCCTGATCTTTGGCCACCTCCCTAATCAGAACGTTAGCAAAGCCCAAATCGATAAAAATGGCAAAAATCGTCGTTATCGAGATCGCCAGGTAATATTTCCCTAAATTAGCTGGTCCAACATAACGAGCCAAAAGTGTAAAGTAGGTAAAAGAGATGATTTTCTGTAAAATCAAAGCGAGGGTTAAATATGAGGTATTTTTAGCGATATTATTTATTTTCGTCATAGTTCTTCTCCCATCAATTATAGCAACTCTTGATTAAATTTAAAAGTTATGATAACATAATACTACCATAATTTAAAGATATTCAATAGTTCAAATTTTATTAAATATCAATAAAATTTTTTTATTTTATATGAAGAAAGAAGTTCACCCAAAGTACTACCCGAACTGCAAGGTAAGTTGCGTTTGCGGAAACACATTTACAACCGGCTCCAGCGAACCGGAAATTAAAGTCGAGCTCTGTTCAGCTTGCCATCCTTTTTATACTGGTAAGCAGAAATTAGTCGATACCGCCCGTCGCGTTGAGAAATTCGAAGCGAAAGTAAAAGCAAAAGACAGCGGCAGCGATAAAAAGGGCAAGAAAGTAAAACGCGCCCAACGGGCTGAAGCTCGCGCCAAGAAAGAAGTGGTAGTTAAGACTAAAGACATCAAGAAAATTGCTCAAGTCAAATTGAACAAAAAATAGCTCATAAAAAGCAGCCAGCTTTAATTTTGTAGTTAACTCATGCTACAATATTAGAACTGGTTGCTTTTTTATTAGCCTTTATTCTAATTAGTCTATATGTACGAAGATATTAAAGAAAAATTTAATAACCTGGAGAAAAAATTAGTTGACCCTGAGGTGCTCAAAGATACCAAGGAGGTTATTAAAGTTTCTCAAGAACATGCGAATCTCAAAAAAGCGATAACGCTCATTTTAGATTTGGAAAAGACTCAAGAAAATATCACTCAAAATAATGAAATTTTAAAAACTGAAACTGACGACGAGATAAAAGTAATGGCCCAAGAAGAACTAGCGCTACTTGCCATTAAAGAAGCCACTCTTAAAGACGCTCTTGATGAAGAGCTCAATCCTTCCAGTCCGAATGATAAAAAGAATGCTATTATTGAAATCCGCGCCGGTGCCGGTGGCGACGAAGCTGCCCTATTTGCCGGCGATCTTTTTAGAATGTATGCCCGTTTCTGTGAACGTCAGGGCTGGAAACTAAATCTTATCGATTCAGCAGTCATTGGTATTGGTGGCTATAAAGAGGTTATTTTCTCCGTTAAGGGTGAGGGCGCCTATGGTCTTCTGAAATTTGAGGCTGGCACTCACCGCGTCCAA
>CAYPWC010000039.1:0-6199 GCA_964414335.1 uncultured Gammaproteobacteria bacterium
TTACTTTTTCCTGCCTTCTCCGATTTCAAAGACCCATAGGCGCCAAACAATTCATCATTAAAAAATTCTTCGAGTCCGTAACGGCCTCGATCCTCTTCATCAACATGACTAACAAAACCCAAAAGATGCGCCCCGATTTCTTTTTCCGGATAATAGCGATTCTGCTCTAAATCAAAACCAAATCCCGGCAAGGAAAATGGAGTGGTCGTGGCAACTGTTTTTTTATAGACTACTTGGCCGTTTTTAAGTTCTAAATCACTTGCCGTTATTGGCGTTGAGGTACTACTAGCTAAAAAAGCATATAACTTCAAAAGCTCTTCACTTCCCAATTTTCGGTCTAAAGATTCATAGGGATCTCCCGGCTTATCAAGTTTTTTTAAATATTTAGCAATAAACTCTTCCTTAGTCGAAGTCGCAATAACCACCGTACTGGTTTCTGAGCTAGTCGCCATTCCTTCCTTCTTTAAATTAGGTTCGTCAAAAAATAAAAATAATTTTTCAGCGGCTTCCGGAGGATTAGTAATTTCTTTAGGAACGACGTACAGAGCCGCTAAATCTTTATTAGTCGCCAAAGGATATAGCTTCTCCTCATTATTAATTTTTTCACTTAAGAAAATTCGCCCCCGCTCCGGCTTCAACTGGCTATAAACCTGATGCTGCGAAGAAGCCAGGGCCGTATACAAATCACATTGTTTAATCTGAATAGAAAAAAGTTTATAGACCAGGGCTCCGGACAATAAAAAAATAATCGCCACGACTAAGCGCAGACGATTAGAATTTATTTTATTTGTTTCAGGATGATTCCTATGTTTTGATTCACGCCACATACTACTTACGAGCAACCACCGCCACGGGAACGGACAGATATTCGATTTCACCAATCGCGACCATATTTAATGACTGGGTCCGAGTGCTCAAGGAATAATATGACTGAAGATTATTAATTTTTTCCTCGTTATCAAGCTTTTCGCTCTCAAGCAGACTAACCTTAGTTTTAAGCTCCTTAAGGGCAAACCCCTTAACTGTCAGATCACTGATATTAATCAGATAAAAGACTCCTAAAAAGACAATCAGCGTCAATAATCCTAAATTAAAGCACTTTAAATTCAAAAGCTTAGCTTTAGCCGGTTGACTACCGGTCGGTTGATAGCAATTAATAATTTTGGTCATACTCGGGTTGCGAAATTTATATTAATCTAAAAATTATCTAAATTTTTTCTGCGGCACGCAGTTTAGCACTCCGGGCTCGCGGATTGCTAGCCGTTTCTGATTCTGAGGCAACTAGCGGCCGCTTGGTTAAAATTTTCACTACCGGTGCTTCTTTGGAAATTGCCAGTTCTTTTAAAAATCTTTTCACGATTCTATCTTCACCGCTATGGAAAGAAACTACTACCAGTCTTCCTTGGGGCGCCAATAATCTTACAGCCTCCGGCAAAACTTCTCTAAGCGCTTGGAGTTCTTCATTTGTTTCCATTCTCAGTGCCTGGAAGACTTTCGTGGCCGGATGAATTTTGGAATGAAAACGGAACGGAACAGCTTTTTCTATTACCGCCACTAAATCAGCCGTAGTTTCTAAGCGCTTTGACCGCCTTTCTTCAATAATTGCCTTTGCGATTCGATAAGCGTGCTTCTCTTCTCCGTATTCTCGAAAAATTCTTGTAAGCTCTAGAAGCGGATAGTCGTTTACCACCTCCGTGGTTAAGCGCGAATTAACTGGTCCGAAAGACATGTTTAGCGGCCGGTCACCTTTGAAAGAAAATCCCCGCGCCTCATCATCAAGTTGAGCAGAGGAAAGACCGAGATCAAAGACAATGCCCGCAAACTGTTCTTTTCCAGGAAAAATCGTTTTTAGATTTTTAAAGTTATCATTAATCAGAGTAATATTTTCCAGTTTCTGTTCACTAATTAATCGCTTAGCATTTTTAATCGCTAGTTCATCTAGATCAATACCAACCACTTCTCCTTGTTGACCAACCTTCTTAGCAATCGCAGTAGTATAACCCGCTCCCCCTAAAGTACAATCAAGATATTTTTTTCCTGGCTGAGGATTAATATATTTAAGGACTTCATCTAACATGACCGACACGTGCTGATAAGTCATAGCGCTAAATTCCTAAATCTCCCAATTCCTCGGCAATCGCGTTACTATTCTTTTCGCTTTCACCTTTATATTTATTCCAAGTACTTTCATCCCAGATTTCTAAATGATTATACAGACCAGCAACAATGATTTTTTTCTTTAATCCAGAAAAGTGACGTAAATATTCCGGAAGCGTAATGCGCCCCTGATTATCAAACTCCACATCCATTGCTCCCGCTAACATGTGTCGGCTAAAAGCCCGCGCCTTTGCCTGACTAATAGGTAGGGCGGCGAATTTCTTAGCAATCGTTTCAAACTGTTCTTTGGAATATAAAAATAAGCAGTTATCTAACCCTTTGGTGACAACTGCCCCCTTTTTTAAAATCGCCCGAAACTTAGCCGGAATGGCTAGACGCCCTTTATCGTCTAAGTTGTGATTGTATTCGCCGATAAACATAATTAATGAGAAAAGTTATGCGGGGAGGCTTAGTGATGACAAGCAAAGATTCACCACGCTTCCCCACAATTCACCTTACAAGTTTAATTATACACCACTTAGACCCTATGGTCAACACTATTCTTTTAGCTAAAACAAGATAAAAAACAACAAAAAAGGCCACTTATCAACAAGTGGTCTTTACTATTAAAAATAATTTGCCAAAATAGTCCAAAAGTTTTCAACAACTAACGCACAGGCTAAAAAAACTAGAGTTTCGGTTTTTTAGAGATACCAATGTTCGGTTCTCTATCATAAATTGGCTCAACTAAAGAATAATTAGAGAATTTTTTCACCCCTTTTTTAGATGCCGGATCACTTATTACGGGGATTTTCAAGGCATAGGCTAAAGCGTTAGCGGTAATCACTCCAATTCGAAGAGCGGTAAAGCTACCTCCACAGTTGGCGACAATTATTTTTTCAAGCTGACCTAAATTCACTTTACGACTCTTGAGCAACTTCTCAATTCCCCCTAAAAGTTTTTCTGCTTGCTTACGGGGCGCTTTAATTTTTTTAGTCACCATTTTCTTTCCCGCTTTAAAAAGCGCAATGACAATTTCTGTTTGGCTAGTAGTATTAATATAAAGTTCCATATTATTTTAAAATCTTTTTTAACTTTAACTAATTGCTCACGTAACTTGGCCGCCCCAGGAATTCCTTGCGTATACCAAACTAAATGTTTTCGTAGTTCCACAATTCCCGCCTTTCCTTTATCAGCCTGGGTCTTAGCAGCTTGAGCGAGGGCAATTTTAAAAATCTGCTTAGGCTTAAGATTAATCGTCTTTCCTTTTTTAATTTCTTTAAAAAGCCAAGGGCGTCCCAGAATGCCGCGCGCTAGTCCTAAACCATCTGCCCCGCTTTGACGCTTCGCCTCCTTGGCTGTTTCTAAATCATTAATCGCCCCATTAACTAAAATAACTCCCTTAAAATATGGCCGCAAACTTTTAACAATCCGCCAATCAGCCGGACCGGCGAAACCTTGAGCTAATGAGCGACCATGAATCATTACGGCGGAAACTGGAAGATCGGAAATACTCTTTATAAAATCTAAAGCCGTCACTTCGCCGACTTTCGTTCTAATCTTAATCGACACCGGCAAGTCAGTATTTGCTAAAACCGCTTCAATCACTCGTCTTGCTAAAACCGGATTCTTCATTAACCCCGAGCCAGCACCCTGTTTAACAATCTTAGGAACTGGACAACCAAGATTAATATCAATTCCATCTGGCTTTATCTTTTTAGTAATCATTTTAGCGGCCACAGCAAAATGCTCAGGGTTGCTGCCAAATAATTGCACTACGAAATGTTTTTCCTGTGAGCGTTTAAACTTCATCAGCGCTAACGTCGCTACTGGCGGCTTAGTCTGACCATAGAAAAGAGCGGTGGCCGAAACCATCTCACTATATAAAACATCCGCTCCATGCTGACGGCATAAAGACCGAAAAGCGGAATCAGTAAATCCCGCCATTGGGGCTAAGGCTAAAATTAAATGGCGCTTAGCTTTTAATTTTTTCCAAAAATTAGTTGTCATTAATAATTTTATAATTTCATAATCCGCACACCCGTCTTAATGTCCTCCACTAAATAACCGCACTGTTTAATTTCTTCACGCAAACGATCAGACTCTTCCCAACTCTTGTCTTTACGCGCTTTTTGTCGAGCAGTAATTAGCGCTTGAACCTCACCGGGAAGACTGCTGAGCAACACTTCTGAGGAAACCGTTTCTCTAGAAGCGGCAAGTTTTAGACCTAAGACTTTATCAAAATCTAAAATCGTTCCTAGCTTTTCCGGAGCTCCCAGAGGTGACTTAAGAACAGTAAAGAGGACCGCCAACGCCTGAGGAAGATTCAAATCATCGTTTATCGCTCCCAAAAATTGTTCTCGGAAACTCTCATTAACTACCCCCACCTCTTCCCCTAAATTAGCTACCTGGGACAATAAACTATTTAAACCCTCGGCTGCTTGCTTTATTCCCTCTTCACTATATTCCATCGGTTTGCGATAGTGAACCTGTAGCGCCGAGAAACGATAAGCCAGAGGGCTAATTCCGCGTTCAATTAAACTTTCTACGGTCAAGAAATTATCACCGCTTTTAGCCATTTTCTTCCCGCCCCGAATATTTAAAAATGCCCCATGAAGCCAGAAGTTAAAGAACTTCTGTCCGGTTGCTGCTTCCGATTGAGCAATTTCATTCGTGTGATGAATATTAATATGATCAATTCCGCCACAATGAATATCCAAATTTTTACCAAGATATTTTAAGCTCATCGCGGAGCACTCAATATGCCAACCCGGAAAACCTACCCCCCAAGGAGAGGGCCACTCCATTTGACGCTGACTACCTGTCGGAGAAAACTTCCATAAAGCAAAGTCTGTCGGATTAATTTTTTCCGGATTTTTCTCAACTCGCGCCCCCTCTTTTAAATCCTCTAGGGGTAAGTGGCTTAACTTATTATATTCCGGGAATTTAGCGGTATTAAAATAAAGACCGTCAGTTGTTTGATAAGCATAACCTTTTTCTTCCAAGGTTTTAATCATCTCAATTTGCACATCAATATTATCAGTCGCCCGACAAAAAATACTAGGAAATTCAATATTCAAACGCTCTAAATCTTTTTTAAAAGCCTCTTCAAAATATCTTGCCACCTCAAAGGCGCTTTTTCCTTCCCGTTTAGCACCCACTTCCAGCTTGTCTTCGCCCATATCCATGTCTCCTGTTAAATGACCAACATCAGTAATATTCATGACATGGGTAACTAAAAGACCGTTATATTCCAAAACTCGTTTCAAAAAATCTTCAAATAAAAAAGAACGTAGGTTTCCCAAATGCGCAAAATTATAGACCGTCGGACCACAAGTATACAGTCCTACCTGACTAGTTGTTATCGGTTTAAATTCTTCCTTCTGTCGAGAAAGGGTGTTGTAGAGAAATATCTTTGCCATAAAATTAATTATTTTTGAAGGGTCTCAATAAAGGCCTCTATTTTATTAGTCGCTGTCTCACCTAACACCTCTGAACTATTGAGAAGCATGGTTGCCACTACAGGCACGCTGCTAGCCTCAATTAATCGACTAATAACTTTGTCGCCACCGCTACTTCCTTGAGTAACAAAAAAGGCTGCTTTTTTTATATTATCTTTTTGTTCGTATAAATAAGTATTAAGAGCGCAGGCTGGTGCTCCCGCCCAAGTCGGCGAACCAATTACGACTAAATCATAATCAGCCGGAGAATATTTAACTGGACTAATAATTGTTTGCTTCTTCCTTAAAGCGTCCCGACTAGCCTTAAACAGAGCCCAAAAACCTTGACGATTTTCTTTATCTTCAAGCTCCTCTAAATCTGCCTCTAAGCGCGAAGCTAAATTTTCCGCCAAACGTTTAGTGGTTCCCCGACGAGAATAAAAAACAATTAAAGTTTTCATATAATTAAGCTGCTCGCTTCTGAGAAAGGCTTTCACGTAGACGACTAATCGCTTCTTCTGTTTTAGCTTTTAAAGTTTGATTTAAATTCTGATTTAAAGTTTGGGTTTCCAAAGAATTAATCAGCTTTTCAAATAGCTTCTCTTCCGGAGCGCTAATTCTTTCCGAACTACTACTAAGACTTTCTAGAAGCTCAGCTAGCT
>CAYPWC010000040.1:0-5650 GCA_964414335.1 uncultured Gammaproteobacteria bacterium
CATTGAAAACCACTACGGCTTTCCTTGTGACATTGAATGGGCCTATGAGTCTGGCCAGTTCTATATCGTCCAAAGTCGGCCGATTACTACTTTACAAACAAAAGTTAATTTGAAAAAAGCAGCAACACTGGTAAAATATTTTTCTCGTGATCACTCTTTGTTTTATATTTATCTTTGGCGAGCCAGCAACTGCGAGAAGGCGATTGATTGGCTGGGCAAGAATTGGCGAGAGGTTCTATATGTCAGACCGCAGGGGCAGGAGGAAGTAGATGTTTGGTATTCGGATAATGAAATGGACCAGTATCGCCGAGACATCGAGGATCATATTAAAAGTGATTCTAATTGGTTTCCTAAAATCAAAAATTATTTTGAAGAGCGTTGGGATCAGATTTTCCAGTTTATTAAAAATAATCCCTTGACTCATGATGAGTTTAAAAAATTTACCTCTCTATGGCTTGAGTGGTGGGAACCGATGGCAATAATGATGCAAGCACCCGAGGCCCCGTCTTTACCAAAGGACTCATATAAAGAGGCGTTTAGCCTTCGGGCGAAAACTCAAGAGTATTCTGACCAGGCTGATGTGATTTATAGGAAGTATATTAAGCATGTTCATCCCGAGCTGGCTAAATACCATTCAGTTCTTTTACCCCAAGAAGTGCTTGATGATAAATTCCCTGATGAATCAGTTCTTAAAGAAAGGCTGGGCGGTTGGTTTTTGACCGATGATACTTTTGGGCTAGCGCCTCAGTTAGAAGACGCTCTAAGGGAAAAGAACTTAGTTCTTCAAAAAGAGACCCTTGATGGGTCTAATAGCCTAAGCGGCCAAACCGCCTATCGGGGAATTATTAAGGGCGTCGCTAAGGTTGTAAAAAAACAGAGCGATTTAGATAAAGTTTTAATTGGTGATATATTAATTTCGCCAATGACGACTCCAGATTTTGTTCCGGCCATGAAAAAGGCGGCTGCTTTTGTAACTGATGAAGGGGGAATTACTTGTCATGCGGCGATAGTTGCTCGGGAACTAAAAAAACCTTGTCTAATTGGCACTAAAGTCGCCACCCAAATTCTTAACGACGGCGACGAAGTGGAGGTTGATGCTAATAGTGGGGTAGTGAGGATTATAAGCAGAAAAGAAGAGTTCAGTTTGGATATTGAAAAATTTAAGGAAACAATTAAATCCCGGGAGTATATTACGCAGCAGGGAAACATCTCGATCGCTCTATTAGGTAATCTTTGTAATGCGATTAGGCATCAATATGTCTCTCGTTATGGTTATAAAAATATTCAGCCCATCCTGACTTTACAAAAAGGCAGTCGCGGTCTTTGTTATTTTGATTTGGAAATGTATCGCGATTTTTCTCGAGTCGCCTATAGTCGTCTCAAAGATTCAGTTGATAAATTACTCGAATATCAGGACTATCAGGCGCTTTCAAAAACTATTGCTCAGGAATATGATAGTTTTTCAATTCCGGAGGGAAAGGTGGAGTTAAAAAAGAAAATTTCCGATTATTTTAATCTTGCTAAAAAATACCTAACCTCAACTTTATTCTGTGAAGCTTTTGATCATGAAATTGTTAAAGAGTTGGCGATTAAGGCTAAAGTTAAGGAGCTTGATAATTTTATTGAAACCGCCACGCTTTCTACCAAGCCCTCTTTTGTCAGTCATCAGAATAGGTTGTTATTAGCAGGTGAAGATATTTCTTGGTCGTTTGCTAATTATTTTGCCGCTCCTTCTAAAGATGAGCGATTAGAGCTTCTTGAAAAGAAACGGTTAGAGGTTAATAAAGAAGAAATCGAGGCGGAGATAAAACAGACGGAAAAAACGGCTAAAAGTAATCAGGAATTAGTCGCCGCCCTTATTCAGTCTAGCTCGGCTACTCAAGCTAGGTTAATTGAGTTTGTTCAAGCGGCGATTAATATTCGTGATGACCGGAAAGAATTTATTCTCAAGCTCTATACGATTATAAGCGATCTTCTTCGGGCGCTGGCTGAAAGCTATCAGACTTCCTATGATTTTATTAGCACCCTAGCTGATAATGAGATTAATCGACTTGAAGAGCCTGGCTTTTTGAAGGTTTTAGAAGAACGTTTTCAGAAAGGAGCAGTCATGCTTAGTGACAGTGAAACCACGGGGGTTACTACCATTAACTATGAGTCAGCCTTAGAAACGCTTTTTAATGACTTAGCCACTAGTGGCGAACTTCAGGGCGTTTGTGCTAATAAAGGAAAGACTCGGGGGCGAGTGAGAATAATTCTGTCTGATAGCGACTTTCATCTTTTTAAAGAAGGGGAAATTTTAGTAACAGGAATGACCAGAGCAGAATATGTTCCTTTAATGAGAAAGGCGAGCGCTATTATCACTGATGAAGGTGGCGTTACTTGTCATGCCGCGATTGTGTCTCGGGAGCTAGGGAAGCCTTGCATTATTGGCACTAAAGTCGCCACTCAAATCCTTAAAGACGGTGATGAGGTAGAAGTTGATGCTAATAGCGGGGTAGTGAGAATTTTGAGCAGGGCCTAGTGGGCGGGTTTTAAGAATTAAATAATAAAAATAAAAAAGAGCAAACTTGTTTGCTCTTTTGTCTTTACTCTTTTCCGTTTTTGCTTGTTATTTTAGAAAAGGAGTTTTGATGTCAAGGTAGTCCATTTCCGACATATTATCCTTTATCTTTTCTTTTGGGAAGAAATAGTTTCTTCCCATAGCGATGTATGGAGTGTGGCCAACGGCAATTGCCATCTCGTCCTCTTCTAAATAGGGAACCATCTCCTTCATTGCTTTAGCGCAGATGGCTTCCATATTAGTTAACTCTTGAGGACTAAAATGCCTTTCCATTAACTCATACTGGTTCTGAGCAGGATTCGACATATAGTCCTCAATAAATGTTTCATTGGAAAACATCATCGCTTCAACCTCGGGTGCGCCCAGGCTTTCAAGCTGAATGATTTTCACCTTCTTTTGGCCGGTGGCCATGAGCATACTCGCGGCTGTTTCTATTGTTCTCACATACGGAGAAACAAAGATTTTGCCCACTTTAGGGACATACTCTTTTCTGCTGGCAATTAATTCGAATCCCTCAGCGCTAATAAATTCGCCTCTTTTTAGGGAGTGACGGAAAAATCTGATTGTTCCCATTTTCCTACTATTTTTTTGGTTTATATTGTTCAGGTACGATTAAGTAATAATAGCATATTTATTATATTTTGTCAATGTATATTAACAAGCTGGTAATATATATACTATTTTTAAAAATCAAATAAAAAAACTGGGAGCTAGGACGTGAAACTGGGTCAAATTTAGATTGTTCGGTTTTTTGTTATTTTAGCTGTTTCCAGGGTGACTAATTCTCGTGCTATAATAAATAGGCAGTAAATAGACTGATTAATATTTAAAGTTATGAAAACTAAAAGACCAGTAATTCTCATTATCCGCGACGGTTGGGGATATAACCCCAGGAAAAATAAAAATCTAATTGCTTTGGCTAGTACGCCCAATGAAGATTTGTATCTCAGAAAATACCCTCATACGCTAATTAAAACTAGCGGGGAAGCGGTTGGGCTCGCTCCAGGCTTTCAAGGTAATTCTGAAGTTGGCCATTTAACTTTAGGGGCCGGGCGAACAGTTTTTCAGTCACTTCCTAGAATTGACCATGATATTAGAAGTGGGGAGTTTTTTCGCAACAAAGTAATTCTTGATTTAATTAATAAGTGCAAGAAGAATAAGTCCGCGCTTCATTTAATTGGCTTGCTCCAGGACCAAGGCGTTCATGCTCACCTAAAACACCTGTTTGCTTTACTGGAAACATGCCGTCAGCAGAAATTTGCCAATGTGCTTATTCACGCCATTACCGATGGTCGTGATGCCCCGGTAAAAGAAAGCCGGAAGCATTTAACCGCTTTGCGCCACCAGCTTAAAACTTTGGGTTTTGGTAAAATTGTTACCGTTTCTGGTCGCTATTATTCAATGGATAGGGATAAGCATTGGGAGAGAATTAAGGTTGCCTATGAAACTTTGGTTTTAGGAAAGGGCCCAGAATTTATGGACGTCCTTAGTGAGGTCAAGAGAAAGCATCAAGCCGGGGAAACAGATGAGTTTATTAAACCGGCGCGCCTCCAAGGTTATCAGGGTTTTCATCCGGGTGATGGTGTAATGTTTTTTAATTTTCGGACTGATCGGCCGCGGGAACTTACCCAAGCAATTATTAATAAGAAGTTTTCTGGCTTTAAGCGCAAGTTAATTCCTGTTAATTTTGTGGCCATGACTCAATACTATACTCCTTTTAAAGCCGGGGTGGCTTTCCCGAATATTTCTTTAGACAATCTTTTGGGGGAAGTGGTTAGTCAGAGTGGATTAAAACAACTAAGAATTAGTGAAACAGAAAAATATGCTCATGTCACTTTCTTTTTCAATGGGCAGAAAGAAAAAGCCAGTCGGGGCGAATATCGGATTTTGATTAACTCCCCAAAGGTTGCGACTTATGATCTAAAGCCAGAAATGAGCGCTCCCCAGATTGCCACTCGACTAGTTAAGGAGATAAAGAAAAGTAGTTATGACTTTATCGTTACCAATTTAGTTAATGGCGATATGGTGGGCCACACGGGAAAAACTAAAGCCATTTTGAAAGCAGTTGAAGCGGTTGACTGTGCCCAAGGAGAAATCATTAAGGCGGCCTTAGAGAAAAACTACACTTGTCTGGTGTTAGCTGACCATGGTAATGCGGAGGATAAAAGTATTAAGACGGCCACTAGCCACACGACTAATCCGGTCCCTTTTATTCTAATCTCTAGTGACAAAAAACTACTCGCCAAGAAGCTTAGAACTAATGGCGGCCTTAAAGACATTGCCCCCACCGTTTTGAAAATTATGGGCCTGGTTGTTCCCAAAGAAATGGACGGCGTCTCGCTTCTTAAATAGTCTTGACATTAATGTTAGAATAATATAACATTAAGTTATGTTAATTAATTCTAACAAAATATGACTCTCAAACAATATCAAAGGATAAAGCTCGTGATAGTTTTTATTCTCGCCCTTATCTTTAGTCAGGTTCTATATCTGAAAAGCTTTATTTTGCCAATCGCTTTAATGATTATTAGTAGCTTAGTTTTGATGCTTCTCAGGCGCCGGGTTAAAGGGGTGGTCTTTGACGAAAGAGACTATGCTTTAGGCGGTAAGGCCGCTCTAATCGCTATTCAGGTCTATGGTTGGCTAGCTGCTAGCGGTCTCTTTGTTCTCTATTCTCAAAGAGAGAAAAACCTAGTCTATGAGCCGATTGCCCTTACCTTAGCTTTTTCTACCTGTTTTCTAATGCTCCTTTATTCTTTCGTTTTCCGTTATTTGGCTCGCAAGTAATATGAAAAATAATATTAGAAAATTAAGAGTAGTGCTTGGCCTCACCCAGGATGAGCTCGCTCAGAGGGCTGGCGTGCGTCGGGAGACGATCGTCTTTTTGGAGCAGGGGAAATACAATCCGTCCCTTAATTTGGCTCATGAAGTTTCTAAAGCCTTGAAATCCAATATCACTGAGGTTTTTATTTTAGACTAGCAATTTTTTGACATCATCTGTTTTTTTTATTATAGTATGGGAGTGAAAAATATAGAGGAGAGGTGCCAGAGCGGTTTAATGGAACAGTCTTGAAAACTGTCGTCGATGAA
>CAYPWC010000041.1:0-5560 GCA_964414335.1 uncultured Gammaproteobacteria bacterium
AATGGGATTTTGGGCGAAGTGGCTGGCCAATGGCATGGCCGAATACATCGCCCAGGAACATTACAATGACTGGGGTCGCGGTTTCATTGAAACCATGACTACGCCATGTTCGGAATGCATCCGAATTAGGTGCATTTACGAAAGAACAAAACCAGACGATGTTGTCGGCGGCGGACTCAGTCCACTACCTGACGACCTGCTCTCTGAACTCGAAGAGTTAATTTACTTCGAGAAGGAAGAAGAGCTCGTCGACGCTAAAACTAAAGGCAGCTAAAAAGCTGCCTCTTTTTTTATTTCTTTTTCGCTTTTAAAATCTCTAAAGCCTTATTTAACTGCGGGTCAATATTACGATCAATATCAGTCTGATTAAGTTTCACTTCAACATTAGGGGCAATTCCTTTCTCGTTGATAAAATCACCAGCCGGAGTCAACCATTTAGCGACAGTAATCTTGAGGGCGGAGCCATCACTTAGATCTCGAAGAGATTGAACCGAACCCTTGCCATATGTCTGTTCACCCACTAAAGTCGCTCGCTTATAGTCTCGCAAGGCGCCCGCCACAATCTCCGAAGCAGAAGCACTTCCCCCGTTAACTAGAACCACCGTTGGGAAATCTTTTAGTCTGGCAGTGCCACTAGAGAAATACTCGTTCCGTCTATTCTCACCAAATTGTTCAGCTACAACCGGTCCGGCCGGCACCCATTCCGAGGCAACCGCGACTGAGGTCTCCAAATAACCACCCGGATTATTTCGTAAATCCAAAATAATTCCTTTCGGATTCTTAACTAAAATATCATTAACGGCTGCATTAAATAAATCTAGCGTATCATCGTTAAAGTTAGTTAGTTTAATAACATAAATACCGTCACTTCTCATTTCCGTCTTCACGCTTTTTACCACAATGACGTCACGGGTAATGGTAAACTCCTGTGACTTCTCACCGGCTCCCCGAATAATTGTTAGTTTCACTTGCGTGCCTTTTTGACCTCTGATTTTCTTCACTGCTTGATCAACGGTAAGGCCAATCGTGCTAACGCCATCAATCGCATAAATCTTGTCACCCGCTCTTAACCCGGCCTTCTGTGCGGGCATGCCGTCAAGCGGAGCAATAATGGTAACAATATCGTTTCGCATGCCAACTTCAGCACCAATCCCTTCAAAAGTACCCGCTAAATCATCCGCAAACTCTTGAGCCGCTTTTGGATCCATAAAAACCGTATAGGGATCTTCTAAAGACTGCGCTAGACCGTTTAAAGAGCCATAGAACAAGTCTTTATCCTTAATCTTATTCTTATCAACATGATTCTCCTTTAAAGAATCCCACACTTCCCAATAGAGATTAAAATCAAAATTATCTTCCGAATTTTCTAGCGCTCCTAAATTCTTCGCTTCTTCAGAATAGGCTAAAGTTCTTTGACCACTAGCGCGCACCAAGCTGCCGCTTTTTCCGGCATAGAAACCGCCCCAGAAAGTGGCCAGGAGAATCGCAGCCAGAATTAAGCCTGGCAAGAATTTTCTTAAATTTTCTCGATTAATATTTAACTTCATATAATTATTGTAGGGCTATTTTCTTACTACCACTGGTCGCTTATCATCTCGCCAGTCTATTAGGCGCGAAGGTCTAGTTGTCTTTAGTCGGCCACAATCAATTACTAACTCCGGCCGTAAGCTTTTAGCCGGAAAATATCCTTTGAGTTTCTTGAGATTAGTAATATTCGACTCACCACTTAGATTAACACTAGTTGATACTAAAGGGGCGTCGACTTTCTTTATTATTTTAATTAAAAATTCGCTTTTAGGCAAACGGACCGCTAAGCCGTCTGAACCGGCGGTTAATTCCTTAGGGAGAACGTATAAATTTTTGAAAATAAATGTGGTCGGTCTCTGGCCGGCTCGTCCGGCTTGAAGCAAAGCTTTTCCCTGCTCTTTAGAAATGCGCGCATAACATCTTGCCATTTTCAAACTAGAAACTAAAATTAGAAGCGGCTTATTTTTGTCTCGTCTTTTAAGACGGTAAATTCTTTTAATCGCCCTTCTGTCAGTCGCTAGACAGCTTAAACCATAAATCGTGTCTGTCGGAATAACCGCCACTTGGCCGATTTTTAGCGAACCGGCGATAAGGTCAATGACTGACTGTTTAAAACGTTTCGGATTAACTGCAAGCTGGGTCATGAAAAATTAAATAAATTATTTAGATATAAGCTATTTAGATATAGGCTATTTAGATAAGGGATTTAAGGGTTTTAAGAGCGCTGGGTAAAATCGGTAAAATTAGATCAACTAATTTAAGCAGCACCGGGGCGACCACCGAATTTGTCAGGCCATCACCAAAGAAATTACCAATCACCGCATAGCGCGAGACGACAAACAGAATAAGACCAAGAAATAATCCGCCCTCAAGAAAACCTAAAACCCCACCGGCTAAATTATTCAAATATTTACTCCCCGGAATAATGGCGATTAAATTGAACAGTTTTTCGATCAATTTAAAACCTAAATCCGTCAGCCTGGTTACCACCACAAACAGCACGATGAAAGAAATTACTTTCCCTAAAGCATCGCGGCCGTTAAAAATGTTCTGCCACCAGGAAAACAAATCAAGGTAGAAATGACTGGCGACAAAAGCGCCAATAATGAGCCCGACCACATGGCCCAGTAATCTAATTAGTCCTTTAAACAGGCCATTTAAAATAAAGCCTAAAAGAATAATGACGAGCACGATGTCAAAAGTTGACATAAGTTTTAATTAATTTATCAAAACTAACTATAAACGAGGAAAAAGACCGTCCCCCTTTTTAATCTGCGGGGCTGAAAATTGGGCTTGGATTTTCTGAGCGGTTTCTGGTAAAAACGGTTCAAGGAGATAGGCGAGATTTAAAATCGTTTGGGCCTGAGGTTTTAAAATTTCTGCCACTTTTTCTTTGTCTGTCAGTTTCCAGGGGGTTTCCTGACTCAACTTCTCATCACAACCTCTAATCTTTTCCCAGATAATCTGTAGGCACTCATTAAAACGATAACTCGCAAAACTAATCGCCAATTTTTTAACCGTCTCTACAATATTTCCGTCTTCCAAATTAACTTGTAAATTAGTGACAATTTCATTTTTCTCCAATAAGTTAGAAACTCGGGAAACTAAATTTCCCAAACCATTAGCGAGATCGGAATTATAGCGGGCTCTAAATTTTTCCTCACTATAATCGCCATCTTCAAATGGCGGGATCTCAGCCAAGAGGTAATAGCGCAAGCTATCGGTTCCATATTTTATTACCAGTTCTTCAGGATTAATAACGTTTCCCAAGCTTTTACTCATCTTCTGTCCTTCCGCGGTTAAAAAACCAAAAACTAAAATCTGAGAAGAAGGTGAAATGCCCGCTGACATTAGCATCGCTTGCCACATCGCCGCCTGAGGGCGTAAATTATCCTTGCCACAAACCTGAACAGCTGGCCAGTATTTAGAAAATTGTTCCTTATTTTCTGGCCACCCTAAAGTAGAAATATAGTTAACTAAAGCGTCAAACCAAACATACATTACCTGACTATCGTCTCCAGGAACAGGAACGCCATGAGGCATTTTCGCCTTTAATCTGGAAATACTAAAATCCTGAAGACCTGAGGCGACAAAGGTGGAAATTTCCTTAAGGCGACTACTAGGACAAACAAAGTCCGGTTGATTTTTATAGAGGGCTAGCAAAGGTTCTTGATATTTAGAAAAACGAAAAAAATAGTTTTCTTCATCAATAATTTCCAAATTTTGACCAGGATGAAATTCGCAGTGACCATTTATTAATTCTGAGTCGGTTTTTTCCATTTCACAGCCGACACAATATTTTATCTGATAGCTTTTTTTATAAATATCTCCCTGCGCTTCACATCGGCGCCAGAACTCTTGGGCGGCCGCCTCATGATGAGGGTCAGTGGTTCTGATAAATGCGTTATAGGAAAGGTTTAATTTCTCTTTAAGCGGTCTAAACTTGGCAGAATATAGATCACAATACTCTTGAACGCCTAAACCCTGTTCCTGGGCTTTTAAATAGACTTTAAGGCCATGCTCATCGGTTCCAGTATTAAAAAAGACCTCAGCTCCCTGCTGTCTTCTATAACGAGCGATGACATCGGCTTTAATGATTTCCGCTGCAAACCCGATATGGGGATCCGAGTTAATATACGGCAGCGTGGTAGTAATATAAAAATTCTTTTTATCCATATTTAATTTTTCTTAATTAACACGACGAATTCGCCTTTTAAATTATTCGGGTCTTTTTCTAAACTCACTAAAATTTCGCTCGCTTTTCCCTCATACAAAGATTCATGCTTTTTAGTTAGTTCTCTAGCAACCGTCACTGTTCTCGTCTTTAAAATATCCGAGGCGACAAGCGAGTTTAGAAGCTTAACAATCCGATGCTTGGACTCATAGAGAATAACCGGATGCTCGCTTGCTGCTATTTCCCTAAGCATGGTCTCTCTTCCCTTTTTATGGGGCAAAAAACCAAGAAATAAAAACCGATCAAAACCGCTA
The DNA here is from genome assembly GCA_964414335.1 of uncultured Gammaproteobacteria bacterium. GTDB lineage: Bacteria > Patescibacteriota > Patescibacteriia > Patescibacteriales > UBA12465 > UBA12465. The sequence continues at coordinate 4,516 of CAYPWC010000041.1, forward strand.
CCAGCCAAAGAAACCGCGGCTGTTAAAGCGGCCACACCGGGCACGCTTTCAATTAACAGTGAACCGGCAAACTCTTTTCTAACTAGAGAAACTAATTTTCCGCCCGGATCAGAAATTCCCGGAGTTCCGGCATCACTAACGAGTGCTAAGTTTTTTCCGCCTTTAAGAAGCTCAATGATTTTCTCCACTTTCATGTCATTTGAATGCTGGTGATAGGATATTGTCGGCGTTTTTATCTCATAATGATCCAATAGCTTTCTCGTTACCCTAGTGTCTTCACATAAAATAAAATCCGCCTCCCTGAGCACTCTTATCGCCCGCAGCGTAATGTCTTCTAAATTACCAATTGGCGTCGCAACAATTCTTAAAGCCCCCATATAATTAACTCATGTTCTCCCGTTGTTCTCTAACATACTTCGTCCAATCCTCAGCGATTTCCACCAAGATCTTAAACGGTGCTTCTAAGATAAAATCGAAAATGAAAACAAAGATATTTAACTTAGAAAAACCATTAGACAGCCATTTACCCGCTAAGATAATCGGCATATAGAAAAGGTCGACGATAAAAGACAAAAGATTTTCCCGCCGCTCAACGATCATCAGCTCTTTAACGCCTTTGGTAACGACAATGGAAAAGAAACTAACAAAAGCCAAGAAGAAAAGGAAAATAATCATGCTCACCCAATTAAAATCAATGAAATTAAGGGCCCAAATAATGACATAAATAGAAAATAGGAAAGAGGCCGCATAAATCAGACTAAAAATCGCTGCGGAAATAAAATGGCGTCTGGCCGGTTTTCGTAAAGTAATCGGCTGTTTCTTATTCTGCCCTAAAAGCGCCACCTCCTTAATGCCGTCAATAATCTTTTCGGTATTATTGTCCCCTGGAGTTCTAGTTAGAAAAACAATGAAAAATAGTAAAATCGCCGGAAAGGAAATGTTAATCGCTAACGATAAGGGATTTAGCGCTTCCCCAAACCATTTAACCGCCGGAATTTCAATCGCAATCACAAAAATTGACTTAGTCAAAAAGATATAAATAATA
>CAYPWC010000042.1:0-5496 GCA_964414335.1 uncultured Gammaproteobacteria bacterium
ATGAACAACTCTGGCTTAGCCGTTCAAAAAATCCTTAATTACTACAAACTCCTTCCTAAAAACCTTGGTTTTCTAAATAAGAAAAATGCCGACCTTAACGACGTCCTAACGGTCATTCAAGACGACTTAGACATTGGTTTTGGTGACTACAAAATTGCCACCGACTCTTCCAGTGCCGGTCATCGTGGTATTCAGTCAATTATTGATAATCTAAAAACCCAAAAATTCCGGCGCCTGCGCCTGGGTGTAAAAAACGACCTCCTCCGAACGCATATCCCTGCTGACAAATTCGTAATTCAAACATTTAATCACGAAGAGAAAGAACGGCTAAAGGAAGTTTTCACCACCATCGATATCGATAAATTAAAATAAACATAAAATCCCCCTAAAAAATTTAGGGGGATTTTATTTAACTCTATGACAACTATTACTAATCGAGAGGCGCTCTTGGCTTTTAGCGCTTTTGGGGAAATTGGACCAAAAACGATGGCTCGCCTAGAAAAATTTTTTTTAACCGCCGCCAACGCTTTTAAAGCTCAATCTTTTTATTTAGAAAAGGCTGGTCTTTTACCCGAAATCACCAAAGACTTTATCTCTTGGCGGGAGCAATTTAAGGTGGCCAGTCAACTCAGCCTACTAGCAACTAAACAAATCAATTTTATTACCTGGCACGATAAAGATTATCCTTTGGCCCTGAAAGAAATCGCCGACCCGCCCTTTATCCTTTACTATCGCGGTAATCTAAAATTAATTAATTCTTCTTATCAAAAAAATCTAGCCGTTGTTGGTGCTCGAGAGCCTAGTCCCTATGGTCTTTTGGTAAGCAAACACCTTCTACCAAAAACCATAAAGGCGGGTTGTCAAATTGTTAGCGGCCTGGCCTTAGGTCTCGATGCTCTCGCTCATCAGATTTGTTTAGAAAATCAGGGGAAAACAATTGCCGTTCTAGGTAGTGGTCTCAACGATGAAAGTCTTTATCCCCCAGCTAATTACTCCCTAGCCCACATGATTATAAAAAATGGGGGATTATTAATCTCTGAATATCCCCCGCTAACCCCTCCCCGAAAAACCAACTTCCCGCGAAGAAATCGAATCATTTCCGGAATCAGTCGCGCGGTCCTAATTATTGAAGCGGCGGAAAAATCTGGCTCACTTATCACTGCCGAACACGCTCTTGATCAAAACCGCGAAATCTTGACCATTCCGGGAGAAATTTTTTCCCAAAAATCTGCGGGAACCAATAAATTAATTAGTCTTGGCGCCACAATAATAACTAAGCCCGAAGATATTCTTGAGGTTTTTGGATTAATGGAGTGTGCTTGACACTCTAAGCACAAATAGTACACTAAGAATGTTAGCTCAAGGCTAAATTGCTAAAAATCAAAAAACCAGCTATGCTATGAGTTAAATTGTTTAAATATATGAATTTAATTATTGTTGAGTCGCCAACAAAAGCAAAAACCATTGCCAAATTTTTAGACAAGAGTTATCGAGTCGAATCTTCCTTCGGCCATATTCGCGATCTTCCGGAAAAAAAAATGGGAATTGATTTAAAAAATAATTTTATCCCCGAATACGTTATTCCCACTAAAGCAAAAAAAACAGTAGCTACTTTAAAAGCGGCCGCTAAAAAATCTACTGAAGTTATTCTCGCCTCTGACGAAGACCGCGAAGGGGAAGCAATCGCTTGGCATCTACTTGAAGCTCTTAGTCTGGATATTAAGAAAACAAAAAGAATTGTTTTTCATGAAATTACTAAGAACGCTATTCTCGAAGCGCTTGCTAAACCACGTCAAATCGACGAAAGCATGGTTGATGCTCAACAAGCTCGCCGAATTTTAGATCGCTTAGTTGGGTATGAGCTCTCTCCTTTTCTCTGGAAAAAAGTCGCCAAGGGATTATCCGCTGGTCGTGTGCAAAGCGTTGCCACGAGATTAATTGTCGAGCGAGAACGAGAAATTTCCGCCTTTCAAACAGAAGAATATTGGAGTTTGTCCGCTCAGCTAACTAAAGACCAAAAAGAAAATAAGTTTTCTGCCGATCTCTATAAAATCCGCGGCCAAGCTTTTGACAAGCTTAGTCTAAAAAAAGATACTGCCGAAGATTTAAAAAATATTCTCCAAAAAGCTAGCTATCATGTTTCTAAAATAGAGAAGAAAGAAGTTAGTAAAAATGCCGGGGCGCCGTTTACCACTTCCACCCTACAACAATCAGCTAATCGCCATTTAGGCTTCAGTGCGAAGCAAACCATGACAATCGCCCAAAAACTATATGAAGAGGGTCATATTACATACATGCGTACCGACTCTTTAAATCTGTCCCCCAAATTTATTACCGAGGCCCAGGAATTTATTGTTAAAAATCTTGGCGCCAATTATGGCACTCCGGGTGGACGATCTTTTAAAAATAAAAGTAAAAACGCTCAAGAGGCTCATGAAGCTATTCGTCCCACTGAAGTTATTAACACTCCAGAAATTCTTAGCGCTAAATTAGACAAAAACCAAGAACGTCTCTATCGTCTCATTTGGCAACGAGCCGTTGCTAGTCAAATGTCAGCGGCCAAACTAGCCGCCACCAGTATCATTGTTGAAGCCCAAGAAAGTGAAGAAAAATATCTATTTAGAACCAGCGGACAAATCTTAATTTTTCCTGGCTATCTCAAAGTTTGGCCAGAAAAAACCAAAGAACAAGAACTTCCCGATCTCAAAGAAAGCGACCAATTAAATCTTTTGGAGCTTAGCGCTGACGGTCACACTACCACGCCACCAGCTAGATATTCGGACGCTGGCCTAGTAAAAGAGCTTGAAAAACATGGCATTGGTCGTCCTTCTACCTATGCTCCGACTATTAACACAATTATCACTCGCAACTATGTTGAGCGTGATGAAAATAAAAAACTAAAACCAACCAGTATTGCTTTTGTCGTCATTGATTTATTAATCAAACATTTTCCTCAAATAGTTGACTACGCTTTCACCGCTCAAATGGAAACCAACTTGGACCTGATTGCCGCTGGCGATAAAGACTGGCAACCAGTTATTGGTGAATTCTACGAAGATTTTCATAATAATTTAAAAAAGAAGGAAGAAGAAATTAAAAAAAGCGACATTATGCCTGAAGAAAAATCAACGGAAGTGTGTGACAAGTGTGGTGCGGCCATGATTATAAAAACGGGTCGCTATGGAAAGTTTCTTGCTTGTAGCGCCTATCCCGATTGCAAGAATATTAAAAAATATTCTGGCGGAGGAGAATCCGCCCCTCGAGAAGTGGACCCTAAAATCCTTGAGCTCCAAAAAAAATATGAAGGCGAAACCTGCGACAAGTGCGGTGCGGCCATGAAAGTCCGCGTTGGAAAATTCGGACCATTTCTAGCCTGCGGCGCCTATCCTAAATGTAAAAACATTAAAAACATCGCCTCTGGAGGAAACGGTCAAGAAGTTGAATGCCCCGTTTGTCATGAAGGAAAAATTGTTAAAAAATTCAGTCGCCGTGGCGCCTTTTGGGCTTGCAACAATTATCCTAAATGCAAAAACGCCTACTGGGGAGAGCCAACCGGTAAAGATTGTCCCGATTGTGGCGCGCTCATGATTACCGATCCTAAAAGCGGAAAAATAAAATGTAGCCAACGTGACTGCGGTTATGTCGAAAAAGAAAAGAAGATAAAAAAAGAAAGCCAAAAAGAATAACGAATAAATAAAAACCGGAGCTAATCTCCGGTTTTTATTATCTATTTACTATTACTATTTTTTCTTAGTTGTCTTTGTTTTTTCTTTTTCTTTTTTAGCCGTCCAACGATTATTTTTAGCAAATTCCATCGCCTGTTTAGCCACTTCTGCCAAAATCATTAAATAAGCTGACCCTCCTTTAATCTTATCCTTTATTAAACTAATTACTTCTTCGGCCTTAGAAACGCCTAATTCAATTTGTTTAGCAATTTTGTTAATCCGCCTGGCGCTCGCAATAAAATAATAAAGAGACCAGCAAAGAAATAAGGTTAGAAGAGCAATACAAACAGCTAAAACTAGGTTTAAAATGTCGACAGAACTTGAAAACATATTTTTATAATTATTTTAACTAATAATTAATCCCTTAACCTGGCGCTAAACCGTTCCTTGAGGTAGGTTACCAGTCGACCGATAATTTCATCAACCTCGGTCGCCGTAAGCGTTCTTTCTTTAGAAGAGAAACTAAGATGAAAGGCTAAGCTTTTTTCATCAGCTGCCAGCTTATTGCCCGAATAAACATCAAACAGCTCTACTTCCTTAATTAATGAATCAAACTTCAAAAGCTCATCTTTAACCTCATTATACAATATTTTTTCATTTAGAACAAAGGCTAAATCACGCTCCACGGTAGGATATTTCGCTGGTTCAATAAAACGCTTTGGCGCTAAAGAAAAAATTAATTCTGCTAAAGCATTAAAATTAATTTCCACTAAGGCGGTCTGTTTTTTTAGGTTAATTCCGCCAGAAACCTCTTTACTAATTAGGCCCACAACCCCCACTTCCTCTCCACTAATAATTATTTTAGCGGTTGCATTTTGATCGGCCCAACCCGGAAACTCGGCAGGAACAGAAAACTTCGTTTCAACGTCAAAACTAATTAAATTCTGCAAAAGATTATTAACAATATCTTTAGCTTGAGCGAGAATGTCTCCATTATCAGTGGCCACGGCTAACGCCAATCTTTTTTCTTGATAGGGAATAGTGTCGTCACTGTTTTGTTCCTTCTTTAAGTTGCCCGGAGCATTAAAAAATACCAAGCCAAACTCAAAGAAGCCTAAACTGGCCGCCTTAGCCTGGTTATTTTTAATATTACTAACCAAGCCCGGAACTAATGACTGACGAAGCATGGTTTGAAGATCTGATAACGGATTAACAAGCTTGAGATGATTAAAGAAATTAATGTTTAGCCTCTTTAATTGATCAGCACCAACAAAAGAATAATTATAAACCTCTGTTAAGCCGTGCTTAAGGGCGAGAATGTCTTTAATTTTTCTCTCCAGCTTTCTTTCCTGATTAACTTCCGGCAAACGCAATGGCTCAACTGGCAATTGAGACTCAATTTTATCATATCCATAAATACGCAGAACCTCCTCGACTAAATCTTCTTTATTAGAAACGTCTTTGGTTGCCCGCCAAGAGGGAACCGTTACTGCCAACCTATCTTCACTAGTTTTTTTAACGCCAAAACCTAGTCTTTCTAAAATATTTATAACCTGTTCTTGAGGAATATCTTGACCAATTTTCTTATTAAGCCAATTTAAATCCAAGTCAATTTCTTTTATTTTTGTTTCGCTATTATCGATATCAATTAAGCTGCTTTCAATTTTAATTTCGGGACAAATTTTCTTCAGAAGCTCAATAAATCTAAACAGAGCAACTGCGCTTAATTGGGGGTCTAATGATTTCTCGTATCGAGTTGAGGCTTCTGTTCGCAGTCCTAACTTCTGTGAAGTCTTTCTAATAACAGTGGCTTTAAAATTAGCCGCTTCTA
>CAYPWC010000043.1:0-5474 GCA_964414335.1 uncultured Gammaproteobacteria bacterium
TATTAGCGACAGACTTAATTCTTTTTTTTATCTCTTTCGCGTTCTTAATCTTTTTAATTTAAATAATCCAACGTGTCTTGGCAGGCAGTAATCGTCTTTGCCAGAGCATCCTCATCAGTAGCTTCTAACTGACCACTCGCCTTAACGCGCGCTAATACCTCGGCGCTATTGTTGCGCGCATAGTTTAACAAATCATTTTCGAAGATATTAATTTTTTCAACCGGGACTCTGTCCATATAGCCATTAGAAACGGCAAAATAAATTAGAACCTGTTCTTCGACCGCTAAAGGCGAATACTGATCCTGTTTGAAGACTTCAAATAAACGCTTACCTCTTTCCAATTTCTTTTTAGTATCTTCATCAAGATCAGATCCAAATTGGGCAAACGCTGCTAACTCGCGATATTGAGCTGCCTCCAACTTAATCTTACCCGCCACCTTCTTCATCGCCTTAACCTGAGCGGCTGAACCGACCCGAGAAACCGAAATACCGACATTAACCGCCGGACGATTACCTTGATAGAAGAGATCTGGCTCTAAATAAATTTGACCATCGGTAATGGAAATAACATTAGTCGGAATATAGGCAGAGACATCGCCGGCTTGAGTTTCAATAATTGGCAAAGAAGTAATTGAACCGCCACCGTAGTCTTTATTTAATTTACAAGATCTTTCTAAAAGTCTTGAATGTAAATAGAACACATCACCCGGATAAGCTTCGCGACCCGGAGACCGTTTAAGCAGTAAAGATATTTCTCGATAACTAACCGCGTGTTTAGAAAGGTCATCATAAACCACTAAAACATCTTCTCCCTTATCTAAAAAGTATTCAGCCATGGCTGTTCCTGCATACGGAGCAATATAAAGAAGTGGCGCTGGATCACTGGCCCCCGCCAAAACTACCGTCGTATATTTCATTGCCCCTGCTTCTTCTAATTTAGCAACAATCGCTGCAACCTTAGACTCCTTTTGACCAATCGCCACATAAATACATTTCATGTTCTGACCCTTTTGATTGATAATGGTATCAATCGCAATTGCCGTCTTACCAATTTGACGGTCGCCAATGATAAGTTCTCTTTGGCCACGGCCAATCGGAATCATGGCGTCAATCGCTTTGATACCAGTTTGAACCGGCTGTTTAACTGATTCTCGGGTAATTACCCCAGGAGCAATCTTTTCAATCGGATAATATTTTTCCGCTTTAATTTCCTCCTTCTCATCAAGCGCTACTCCTAAAGGATTAACCACTCGGCCAATTAAACTTTCTCCCACCGGCACTTCTAAAATTCTCTTAGTGGCTAAGACCTCATCACCTTCCTTAATTTTCGAAGAATCTCCTAAAATAATTGCCCCGACACTGCCTTCATTTAAATTCAAAACCACACCATAAATAGACCCAGCGGTCGTTTTAAATTCCAACATTTCCGACATCATCACTTCTGATAATCCCGAAACAAGCGCAATTCCGTCACCGGTTTCCATGACCTGTCCAAAAAGTTGATCCTGATTTTCCGGTTTAAAATCAGCAATGCGTCTTTTTAATTCCTCGATGATAAAGTCCTTAGTATTGTTAGCCATATTTTTATTTCTTATTAATAATTTTATTAACGGGAAACTGCTTCCTTAATTTTTTGCAGACGAGATCTCAAGCTCGCATCAAAAATCTTATCACCATACTTAACCACCACTCCACCGATAATCTTTTGGTCTATCACTTTAGTCAATTCTAATTCGGTTGCTCCGGAAATTCTCTTTAAATATTTTTCTAAAGATGCTTCGGTGGCCGCCTTTAGTGGGTGAGCGCTTTTAATTTCCGCACGCACCACTGAAAACTTTTGCCGCCAAAGCTGAAAAAATTCTTCCTGAATCCGCTTGAGCTTAAAGGCGTCATTATTCTTCACTAAAAATTGCGCAAAGTTTTTAATCATTACGGTTGCGGTTTTTTGACTCTCCTCAGAGACGAGGTCAAAAAGCGCTTGGGCATATTGTCGGGCGCTAATTTTCATAAACTTATCAAATTAATCTAAATCCTTAATAATCCTGGCGATTAATTCGCCGTCTTTTTTCTCATCAATCTTTTCCGCTAAAATCTTCTCCAGAGCCAAAGCAATTAAACGAGCCGTTTCCTGTTTTACTTCTCGCACCATTTGCCCTTTTTCCGCAGCAATCTTTTCACGTTCCTCGTTAATGATAAGCTGCAAATCAGTTTTGGATTTGGCGATAATCTCCTGATAACGAATTTCCGCTTTTTTCTTAGCTTCTTCAATAATTAAATTCGCCTCCTTACGCGATTCAGCAATAATTTCTTTCTGGCGCTCACTGGCCTCTAAAAGTTTCTGTTCTGCTTCTTCCCCGTCTTTAAGACCCTTAATCACTTTCATTCGTCTTTCCTCTAAAATATTAAAAACCGGCTTATAGGCGAATCGCCATAAGACGAAAATTAAAATAGCAAAATTTAGTAATTGGGCTAAAAGAATTCTGACGTCTAGACCCAAGGCGGAAATTAATCTCATAGGAGTTTAAAATTTTAATCTAAAAAACAAAGCAATCCGCCCCAAATAATGGGCGGACAAGCGCTGTCTTCTAGGCAAACAGAATGATTAAGGCGACCACTAAGGCGTAAATACCGGTTGATTCGGTAATCGCCATCGCGACGAACATTAACGGCGAAATCTTACCGCTCGCTTCCGGATTGCGACCAATGGCTTCCATGGTCTTGGCGGCGATATTACCTTCTCCTAAAGCCGGGCCAACAGCGCCCAACCCGATGGCAATGCCCGCACCGATGTACTTTGCTGCTTCACTGTCCATAATTTTATAATTAATTAATTAATGATATTAAAATTTTCTAACCACTATTTAGCGCTCGCTTCTTCTTCAACCGGAACTTCTGAGGCCATGGAAATAAAGACTAAAGTTAAAACCGAAAAGACAAAAGGTTGAACGACAGCCGTTAAAATTCCCAAAAAACTAAAAGGAAGCGGAACAATAAAAGGCATTAAAAATAGCATTACCGCCCCCAAAACCTCCCCCGCAAACATATTACCAAATAAACGGAAAGATAAGGAGACCACTTTAGCAATTTCGCCCACCAGGTCCATTAGTCCTAAGAAAAAATTAAGGGGACCGGAAAAATTTAAAAACTTACGAATATAACCTAAGGGGCCGACAGCGGCAATCGCCACAATCTGCATAATCAAAACACCAATAATTGTCATCATGAAGACTAAACTATAATCAGCAATAACGGCGCGAAAAAGAGGGACAGCACCACCAGCGGTCTTTAGTGTCACCGCGGCTTGACCAGGAATAAAAGTCAAAAGATTACAAAACAAAACAAAAAAGAACATGGTAAAAATCAAAGGGAAAACTTTTTTTGTTTTCTTTTCACTCCCGGTAATTGAATTCATAAAATCAAATGCCCCATCAATAATCATTTCCATGGCACTTTGAAATTTTCCCGGAACAAGTTTTAAATTAAAACGAAACCAAATCGCCCCACCCACTAAAAAAAGAGTAACAAAAAACGACCAGAAAAAAGTATTGGATATTGGCCAGGAACCAAGATAAAACAAAATTTCTGGCGCAAGGGAGATGCTTAAACCCATAGAAAGGCGAGGACTTAATTTTTAGTATCAGCTGAATCTTTTTCTTCTCCCTTAGTTTTTTCGGTCGATTGATAAGATTCTATTAATTTAGTAACTTTTTTAGCTTTTTGAAAAAGAAGGAAATTGCTAGTCACAAAAGCTATGAAAAAACCGGCAATTAAGAAAGTGCGATTAGTTTCTAAAGCCTCATCTAAAAAATATCCCAAGCCCAAGAAAACTAAAAGGGGTCCAAAAATCGAACCACTGATGTAATAGAAAGTAGCGAGAGCCATTTCCCTCATACTACCCACTGATTGTCCTTTCTTAAAATCCATCATAATTTTATTACTTTTATGTAAAAAGTCAACCTAAATCCTAAATAATTGACGGGCTGTTTCCGAGGTTACCTCTGCTACTTTTTCAATCTTCAAATTCTTAATTTCAGCAATTCTCTTGGCAACATACTGGACTAAAACCGGTTCATTGCGCTCACCACGATATGGCTCCGGAGTCATATACGGAGTATCAGTTTCAATCATAATTCTATCAAGCGGAATTTTTCTAATCAAATCATCCCACTTCTGACTAAAAGTGATAAGACCGGTAAAGGAAATAAGTAGTCCTAACTTAAAATATTTCCAAGCCAAGTCTTCATCTCCAGAAAAACAATGAATAACTCCCCAGGGACGATCAGTCGGAATAATACTGCCATACTCTTTTTTAAATTCTTCAAGAATTTCGAGTAAATCGTCATGAGCTTGGCGACAATGGATAATAACCGGTAAATCAAGACTGCGCGCCAAAAGAAGTTGTTGAGCAAAAACTAAATGCTGCTTCTTCTTAACCGCGGTAATGTCTTTAGTCGGATCAAGATGATAATAATCTAAACCAATTTCGCCAATTGCCACCACTTTTTCAAATTTTGCCAACTTCTCATAACTGCCATAATCAAAATCTTCATGACGCGGAACAAAATTATATGAATTCTCTGTCTCTTGACTATCAACGGGGTTTTCCTCTAAATGAATCGGATGCAAACCAACTGCCGCATAAACGCCTTTCTCGTATTTATTAGCATAGTGAAGCGCCCGACTGGAAGTCTTAAATTCCGAGCCAACTAGAATCATCCAAGTATCATTATCTAAAGACCGGCGAATAACCTCTTCAGCATCGTCTTTAAAGGCATTAAAATTAACATGGGCATGGGTATCGATAAACATGGGGCTTTATACTTAAAAAACGCGAAAAATCGCGTTTTTTAATCTCTAACCTAAAATTATTAAAGCTTTTCTTCACTCTCTGAAGAAGGGGTCTCATTGATTTCTGAAGTAATTTCGGGAGCAGCCGGCGCAACCGGAGCTTCTTCCTTTTTTTCCTCGCAATCACAATGCTCACAATTGCATTTGCCGCCGAATAATTTTTTGAACCAATTAGACATAGATTTAACGTAAATTAATAATAATTACACCTTTATTTTAACATTTACCTCCCAAAAGTCAATTGGTAATTGAGCTAATTTATAATTGACAAATACCAATAAACATTATATATCCAGGTCTTCTAATAACTGCCTTTGCTTCTTGTTTAGACTCGCCGGGATTTTAACCGTTATTTTAATATACTGGTCGCCTAAGCCGCGGTTATGTAGTTTGATAACACCTTTCTCCTTGAGTTTAAAGACCGTCCCCGATTGCGTCCCTTCGGGAATTTTAAGTTTCACTGGACCGTGAATAGTGTCCACCTCAATTTTATCACCTAAAATCGCTTGCTTAATACTAATTTTTTCCTCAGTTCTAATATCATAACCATCACGGATAAACTTTTTATGAGAAGTTAACTTCACTCGTAAATATAAATCTCCGGCTGCCGCCCCCTTTTCTCCGGC
>CAYPWC010000044.1:0-5385 GCA_964414335.1 uncultured Gammaproteobacteria bacterium
CCGACTAAACTATTTGTCGAAGCTCCGCCTCCTACCAGCGTGGTAAAGTTAACAATTTCTGAATATTTATAGAGTTTCTCTTCTACTTGTCTTGCCAGTTTATCCGTCTCTTCTAAATTTAAACCAATTGGTCCTTCAAGATTAATAGTTAACATCGTTGAATCAGACGGCGGGAAAAACTCACTCTGAACAATGCCAGTTACTGGCATCGCTATCGCCAAAATAAAAAGGATGGTTACCGTAAGAAGCGTTCGCCGTCGCGCTCGTTTAGTAGTAATAAGGCGTCGTAAATACTTTTCATAAATCGGCAAAAAAACATCAAAGCGAATAATCCCGTGAAGCAATCTATTTCCAAAATTATCATTATCATGACTACCTTGTTCACGGAGTTTCTGTTTAATGAGCTCATCATCCTGCCATTCTCTTTCTACTAAAGCCCCGTTAGAAATTAGCTGGGCCTTCCCTCCCTTCAAATACCAACGAGCCAAGACAATTTCTAGACTCAAAAGAAGTACCGCTAAAATAATACCAACAATCCCCGCACTTAACGCGAGGACTAACGCTAAAATAAAGATTATTACAAAGAAGAAGGAGAAAACTTTACGTGTCAAACGAATTCTTTCTAAAACTGCCGCTAACGGGTGATTAATAATTAAAGCAATAATTAATGATGAAATTAAAGTAACGGAAACGGTAATCGGAATTGATTTAATAAACTCGCCAATCATTCCTGTCGCCATTAAAAGAGGCAAAAATGCCCAAACAGTAGTCAGGGTGGTCGTTAAAAGAACCACTTTAAAATCATTCAAAACTAATAGCACTGCTTCTTCTGGAGTAAATTTGCCAGTTCGCAGATATTGTTTAGTCGCCGAAACAACTACAATCGCGTCATCAACTAATAATCCTAAAGCGAGAATTAAAGAAAATAATGATAAAAAGTTTAAACTAATTCCCACCCAAAGCATCACCCCAAAGGTTGCGAAAAAAACTAATGGCACCGCTAAACCGGCAACCAATGCCTCTTTTAAACCGACAATTAAAAAGAGGATGGTAAAAACTAAAATAATCGTCAAGAGAAAATCATGCGTAAGTTGAGAAAAGCTTTCATTAATTTCCTCTGACATATCAAGAGTAACATCGTAGTGGAGGCCACTAGGCATCTTTCTTAACTCCTCATCAAAAGTTTGTCGCACCTTGTCGGCGGTTTCAATAACATTCCCGCCGGTTTTTTTAATAATTTGCAAAGTGACATCATCGGCCGCCGGTGAACCTAGAGATGACAGGCGCGAATAAACCGTTTTTTTAACCGCCGTATCTTTCACGGTAGCAATATCTTTAAGATAAATAATTGCCCCGTTTTCAGTATGAATAATCGGAAGATTGCCTAAAACAGTGGCTGTAAAAAATCGTCCATCAGCGCGCACCGGATAAGAATACCGCTCACCTTCGAAAGTGCCGGCCGGAATGGCCAAATTGGCGGCTTGAATTTTCTGATTAGCTTGAAGGGCTGATAAATTATATAAAGCTAATTTCTGTGGATCATATTCAACGCTAAACTCCCGCGTATCACCACCCGAAATATTTACTTCCCTAACTCCAGGAATCTTTTCAAGTTCATCTTTTAATTTATCGCCCGCTTCCCGTAAAACAAATCCATCATAAGGCCCCGAAAGAGACATGATCATAATCGGCGTATCATCAAAAGAGATTTCTTTAACTATTGGTTCATTCGCCTCGGCCGGCAATTTAGTTTTAGCGCTAAGGGTCGCATCCCGCAAACTTCTAATCGAATCGTCTAAGTCCGCCTTAGCATCAAACTCAACAGTAATGACAGAAATTGAATTGGAAGATTGGGAAGTTATTTGCTTTACATTCTTCACTCCGGAAATACTAGTTTCTATTTTCTTGGAAACAAGCTCTTCAATGTCAGTTGGCGAAGCGCCGGGGTACGTGGTCATAACAACGGCATAAGGAATTTTAACTTCCGGCATTGATTCCCGTGGTAAAGCACTAAAAGAATAAACCCCCAGACCCGTCAAAAGTAAAATCAAAAGAATTACTACCCGAAAATTAACGATAAAAAAATTTAACCAGCTGCGCCGGAGCGCGGGGTTAAATTCTAATTTCTCCAAATAAAGACGATCGGAGTTTTTTACTATCTTATCAGTCGACTCCCCTTCCTCCTGAGAAACGGCTAACTGATGATGTTTATTTTCGTGGCGATTAATATTAATTTCCATATTATTATTTTAGAGAAACCAATTGACCCTCTTGAAGAAATTTATTACCCTCAATAACAATCACCGCTTCCATTGGTAAATCCACTCTAAGTTTTGCCGCTTCACCGATAACTTCGCTAATTTCAACAGCCATCTTTTTGGCAACGCTATTTTCAACAACGAAAATATAATTACCATTCTGACTAATATTAACGGCCGCCAAAGGAACAATAATCAGTCCGCTGCCACCCGCCGTTTTAATTAAATTTAATTTTACAGTTACCACTGTTCCTAAAAACAAATTATCGTTCTTTTCCAATTTGACTTCTACTAAAAAGCGTCTCGTGATTGCATCAGCTTGCGGAGAGACCGCCGCGACGATACCGTCATAGGAATTGTTATTGTCAGCTAGCACCTTAACCGCTAGCCCCGGTTTAATCGCTAAAGAATTATCAGCTTCAACATAAAACTGGACTTTAATATTTTCTGTCTGCGAAATAGTAAGCACCGGTTGTCCAGCAGAAACCGTTTCCCCATTATCGATAAAAACTTTAGTGATTGTTCCGGAAAGCGGCGCGATCACCGAGTGAGCATCATAAAGACTTTGAAGAGCGGTAACCGCGTTATTATATTGAATCGCTGCGGTTTCCATTTGAGTTTTAGCTCCCAAAATCTGAGATTCAATTTTCACCTTTAAATTATCATACTGGTTCTGCGCTAAGTTATAAGCAAAATTAGCCGCATCTTTCTGACTGGTATTACCAGCCTTTAAATTGTTAAGAGCCTGCTCGGCGCTGGCTTGTTGTTGCTTGGCTAAATCATAGGCCTGACGCAAACTATCAAGCAGACTAGAGTTATTTAAAGATACACTAGCAAGCGATTGACTGGCTCCATTGATCTGACTAAGAGCACTGGCCATCTGGGCTTGATAACCAGAGGCGGCGGTTTGTAAACTAGTTAAAGAGGCGCCGCTCATTGAAGTTTGTGGCAAAGCTGTTGAGGTAATTGTTTTATCAAATAAATTCTTAGTATCGTCGGCTAATTTCTTTACCGCCTCCACTACTCCCAACGCGGCTTTTAGCCGTTCATCTAAATTAGCAAATGTTTTTTTAGAGTAATCAGTATAAAGATCCTTGGCAGTTTGATATGACTGCTTAGTAGCACTATAGGCGCTTGAATCTAAGGCTCCTAAATTAGAGCGATAAGCAATTGAAACCGTATTATTATCATCAAGAGCGGTAACATTATTAATATTTGTTAAAACCGAACCAGCCGTACTCACGGCCAAGCTCACAGTATTAAGGGCATTGGTTTTAGTGTCGGCGTCTGTTTGGATGCTTAGCTTTTCGCGATTTTCTAAAGTTAGCCGAGCTTGTTCAGCGGCAATTTTAGAAGTTTCAAAAGCAAGTTCCGCACTCTTAATACTTTCTGTCGTCGTTATATCTAAATTGCTCTGCCCTTTAGCGGCTTGATCACGACTAATCTCGGCGCTTCGCAAATCTTTAACTGAAGAAATTAATAAATTATTATAGCTACTCTTAGCTAGGTTATAGGCGGACTCTGCTTGACTGACGGCGTTTTTCGCTTGTTTTATTTGGCTAGCATTATAATTACTCGAATTAAAAATAGCTGAACTAACATCATCAATTTTGGCCAGTTCTTGACCCAAAACTACTTGGTCACCAATCTTAAAATTAGCCGCCGTTAGGTTGCCACTTGCCTTAGCAATAATTGTCGCCTCACTTTCCGCCACTACAATTCCTGGATACTCCAAACTTTGGGTAATACTTTGACTCGCGCCCACTGTTTGGCCGACCACTTCAACCGGTAACGGCGCTTGAGTAACCTCGGTTTTATCTTTACGACCGCAAGCACTCAACCCCAAGGCCAAAAGTAAAACCAAGGGCAAGAGGAGGATTTTTTTATTTTTCATAATATTGAATTTTTCTTTAAATTTTAAAGTCTTTCCTTATTTAGATTAGCAAAAATTATATCATTTAAACAGCTAAAAGTCAATTTAGAAGCTCCTATTACTAACTTAATATTTTTTGATTTTTCCCTAATTAACTGGCTATTAAAAAGTCCAACCGAATGGTTGGACTTTTTATATTCTAATAAAATTTATAGTTCGATCTTTTAGTAGTTAAGCAAGCAAATAGCGTAATTGAGAACAGTCGCAAACGTTACCCAGAGAAGATACGGAATTAAAAGATAGCTAGAGATCTTTTTAATTTTACTAAAGAAATAAATGTTTAAAACGATTAACACCCATAAAATGCAAATATCAATAAAAGCATAAAAGGGGGAGTGAAAGAAGAAAAAGAAGAATGACCAGTAGAGATTAAGAATTAATTGAGCGCCGAAGAGAATAACGGCTGTTTCGAAATGGCGACTTTTCCGACCATCACGGAGAATAAAGAAGAAGGCTAGGCCCATCAAAATGAATAACAGCGTCCAAACAGGAGCAAAGATCCAATTAGGGGGACTAAAAACCGGCTTTTCCAAGCAGACATACCAAGTGGCAATATTTGGTCTGGTAAATGAAGAACCGACAAAGCCGACGAGAAGCGGCAACCCCAAAGAAAGGACGAGGAGCCAAGCATTCTTTATTCTTGCTTTCATATTTTTATTTTATTGTTTTAGCTTACTTTAATAATAGCATAAAACAACCAAAGAAGAAAAGCGCCCCTATCTTCTTGGTGGAGCCACTCGATGAGGACGGACTTTCATTTGGCCAGGTGGCAAGCCTTTATCTTGGCGCCCCCAGAATTTCTTTCCCGCCGGAGCCGGAAAGATTTTTTCTGCTTCAAAAACCTGAGGCGCAACTTCAGTCCCTAAAAGATGAACCGGCTGACCAACAACCTCCGCCGCTTCCAAATAAGTCTCAGGGCTAGTCATTTTCACCGACCATTCCTCTTGATAGCGATCAAGTAAGCGGTAGTGACCACTATCTTCTTGTTCAATCACTAATCCAGCCAAGCGGCCCTCTTCTGGCTGCGACCAAAAATGAACATTCGGATTAAAAACTCGATCATAAAGAGGCGCTCTCTGCCCTAAAACGCTATCCACCTCCTCGCCCATCCCAAGGGCATAGAAAACGCCGCCAAAAATAAGACTAGACGCAATTGAAATGACCACTAAAAGAGTTGTCGGATATTTATAGCCC
>CAYPWC010000045.1:0-5194 GCA_964414335.1 uncultured Gammaproteobacteria bacterium
TAAAATTAAAATCACCTCATAGGCGTTTAAGTCCGCTGGCTCATTAGCGGAAATTAGTTCTTCGTTGGGAATAAAGCTATAAGTCCCCTTTGATTTGCGGTCGCTATAAGCGTCACTGGGCACCCCTAAAGACCGGGTAATTTCAATCATTGCCCCCAAAGAAGAAATCGCGTCTGCATCGGGCGAGGTGTGACTCACTAGTAAAACCCGTTTTGCCGCGACAATTTTTTCATAAGCTAGTTGTAATTTAAAGCCAAATTCCATAACCATTCAGTCTAAACAAAAACAACAAAAAAGTCCAGCCTAGCTGGACTATTAGCAAATCTAAGTAAATTAACTTTAATCAATTTCCCTAATCAGTTTTTCAATCTTATCAGCCTCTCTTTCGGTCGCATCAAACTCCCAAATTAGATGCGGTAATTTACGTAATTTAGTACGAGAGCGCAAAATATTGGCTAATTGACTAGTAGCGGCCGTTAGTTTACGTAGAGCCGTTCCGGCAAGCTTATCGGGTAAAACTGAAAAGCCTACTTTTGCCTGTTTCAAATCAGGTGAGCATTCAACATAGCTAACAGTAATTAAAGCATTTTCAATCGCCACCTCGCGATTAATCGCCTGGGCTAATTCTTCCAATAAAAGATCATTTACTCTTTCAACTTTAGACATATTATATTTTATCAACTACCCGCTCTTCGCGATAAACTACTAAAATATCGTCGACAGCTACTAGCGGCTTACCTTCGTATTTAAGACCAGCTTCTTGATCTTTTTCAACTGATTCGACATCTTGTTTGCCTGATTGGAGACGAGTAAGACGACCAGAAACGATAAAATCATCGCCGCGCTTAACGTCAATTAGACTATTATTTTTTAATTCACCGTCTAAAACTTTACCACCAACAATCTGACTGCCAGCCTCGGTTCTAAAAACTGCCAAGACCTTAAGACGACCTAGCTCAATGCGATTAATCTCTGGCTTCACTAAAAGCTGCATTTCATCTTTAACAAAACGAATCAAATCATAAATAATGGAAAACAGTTTAACGCTAACCTGTCGTTCTCTGACTAGAGTTTCCATCGCTGGTGACATTCTGACATTAAAGCCTAAAATAATTGCCCCGGAATCCTCGGCTCGCTTTACATCACCCTCAGTAATATATCCTAGACCCTTACTAATTACCCGGACTTTTACTTTCTCGCCGTTGAGCTTCATGAGAGATTCTTCAATTGCCTCAGCTGAACCCAAGAAATCAGTCTTAATCACAACATTCACTTTCGGGGTTTTGTCTTCAGGATTATCGTCTCCACTTAATGGCATTACGTCGGCTGCTTGCGAAGTAGTCTTAATTTTCTTAGTCTTTACTTTCTCGCCTTCACCAACATTTAAAATATCACCAACCGCCGGAGAAATTTTCAAACCCAAAATCTTTGCCGGAGTAGATGGGCCGGCAGCAACACTTTCCTCTCCTTTATAATTTTTTAAAGATTTAACTTTTCCATAAACAACCTCATTAAAACACAACTGGTCGCCAACTCTCAGGGTTCCATTTTGAACTAAAATAGTAGCTAGTGGCCCGGCTGCTTTATCAACATTTGACTCAATAACTGTGCCCGCCGCCAACGCTTCCGGATTAGCCTTCAGGCTAGTTGATTCAGTTTCCGCTACTAAAAGCACCATATCTAAAAGCTCTTCAATCCCGGTTCCATCTTTAGCAGAAATCGGTGAACAAATAGTCTTGCCGCCCCAGTCTTCAGGAGTAATATTTAGTTGAGTTGATAATTCTTGTTTAACCCGATTAACATCAGCGGCCGGTTTATCAATCTTATTAATCGCCACTAGATAGGGGATTTTAGCAGCCTCAATAATACGAAATGCTTCCACTGTTTGCGGTTTAACCCCATCGTCAGCCGCGACTACTAAAATCGCAATATCGGCCACTTTAGCACCCCGACTACGCATGGCGGTAAAGGCCTCATGACCAGGAGTATCGATAAAAGAGATTACTCTTCCTTTACGAGTAATCTGATAAGCACCAATATGTTGAGTAATACCGCCTGCCTCACCAGCCACAACATCCGTATTACGAATTGAATCTAACAATTTGGTTTTACCATGATCAACATGACCCATAACCACAATAACTGGCGGCCGCTCCTGTAAATCTTTTTCTTTCTCACTAGCTAAAATTGCCTCAAGTTTTTTGTCTTCTTTTTCGTTTTCCTCTAACTTAACCTCAGCCAACCTAACATCTAAATTCAGGTTTTCACCAATAATCGCCGCCGTGTCAAAATCAATCTTTTCATTAATAGAGGTAAAAACACCATTTTTCATTAACTCGGCTAAAACCCGATTAACCGGAATACCCGCTAGTTCTGCATATGAACGAACGGTAATAACCTTGGGAACAGAAATAGTTTTCTTTTCTTTAGGCAAAACCTCGTCCTGTTTCTTAATGGCCGCCTCAGCCTTCTTTTGCTCCCATTCACGGCGCAAATAGGGCCAATCTTTAATAATCTTCTTGGCGGTATTATTATCAACTTTGATTGCTTTTTGACCAATGGCGAATCCCAGTTGTGGCAATAAATCGTGTAATTCTTGAGGAGAAATCCGGAGAATGCGAGCGAGTTCGGTAATATTCATAAATTTATAATTATATTAGTAAAATAAAAGGGCTATATTAAAATATTTAACCCTTATCTGTTATTTAATACTACTTCATTTTTTGTGTTTAGTCAATAAATTAGCCTGCCCCTAAAACTTTACAAAACAAAAAATTAGTGCTAAAGTAAGCTTAGATAAATTTATAATTTAATTAAACTCTGTTTCTAGGAATAAGGTGAAAAGCTAACCACAGTCTAAAGTTGTAAAAAATTATTTTCGAAGATTAGTTAATTATGTCTCATTTGTTTTTTTCTCTAAAATTAGTCAAAAAACTACAAATTGTTAGTAGAAATATCTTCTAAAATATCACTTTTAAAAGTGGTCTTGTTTTTCAAAATTTAATACTGTATCTTGCCACCTTTTCTCCTAAAGACAACCCTAATTTATATGGAATATCTAAGTTATGTCTTGTATGTCGTTTTGGCTGTAGGTGGTTTTTTTATCGGCTTTTTCTATTTCAAAAAATCAGCAACAAACAAAGTTAACAGTGCTACCGAAAAGGCAGAAAAATTAATCAATGAGGCTAAAGTCAAAGAAAAAGATTTGCTTCTCAAAGCCCAAGACAAGGCTCTCAAGATTATTGATGACTCCAAAAAAGAAGAGGCTGTAAGACGCAATGAAATTAATCAACTTCAGAAACGCTTAGAACAAAGAGAAAACTCTTTCTCCCAAAAACTTCTAGATTTACAGGAAAAACAACAGAAACTCTATGATAAGGTAAATGAAGTTCAAGAAATAAAAGAGCGAATTAAAAACATTAAAGAAGAACAAGAGGCAAAACTAGAAAAAATTTCCGGCCTCAGTCCTGAAGATGCCAAAAACCTTCTCCTGAAGAATATTGAAGAAAAGGCCGCTGAGGATCTGTTAGCCAGAATTAATAAATTGGAAAATAATGCCGAAGACGCTTTGTCTGACAAAGCTAAAGATATTATGGCCCTTGCTATGCAACGCATGGTTTCTAATTATACTGTTGAGCTGACAACCACCACCGTTGATTTACCGAGCGATGAAATGAAGGGTCGCATTATCGGCCGTGAGGGTCGCAATATCAAAGCGATTGAAACTATGACCGGGGTAGAAATTATTGTTGACGATACCCCTAATGCAATTACTGTTTCTGGATTTTCTTTAATCCGCCGCCATATTGCCAAAAAAACTCTTGATTATTTAATTAAAGACGGTCGAATTCATCCAACTAAGATTGAAGATGCGGTCGAGAATGCTAAAAAAGAAATTGCTTTAGATATTAAGAAAGCGGGCGAAGAGGCGATGTATGAAGTGGGCGTTACCGGCTTTGATCCGAAACTAGTTCAAATTCTTGGTCGCTTAAAATACCGCACCAGCTATGGTCAAAATGCATTACGTCACTCTATTGAAGTTTCTCATTTAGCAGCGATGTTAGCTGAGGAATTAGGAGCCGATGTGACTCTCGCTAAAAAAGGTGGTTTGCTCCATGATATTGGTAAAGCCGTCGACCACGAAGTTCAAGGTAATCACACGGAAATTGGTCGCGATATTGCCCGCAAATTTAATTTACCGGCTGAGATTATTGCTCCAATTGAGACCCATCATGATGATAAGCCCGCTACTTTGATTTCCGTAATCGTTAAGGTGGCCGATGCCATTTCCTCAGCTCGTCCCGGGGCCAGAAACGACAGTTATGAGAACTACTTACAACGCCTTGAAGAGCTCGAAAAGATTGCTTTAACCTTCGAAGGAATCGATAAAGCCTATGCTATTCAAGCGGGACGCGAAGTTCGTGTCTTTGTAGAGCCAAATTCCGTTGATGACCTTAAAGCCTATAATTTGGCTAGAGATATTGCAAAAAAGATAGAAAATGAGTTAAAATATCCAGGGGAGATAAAAGTGAATGTTATTCGCGAAATGCGGGTAACTGAATATGCCCGTTAGGCCTAAATAAGGCTTAAATAATTATGTTTACTAGCTAAACATACAAACATATGAACAAAGCACAACTCATCGACAAAATCCATCGTGATGTCGAAGGGCTCAACAAAAAACAAGCGGAAAAAATGATCGATGTCCTAACCGACACCATCATCGACGAGCTCAAGAATGACCATGAAGTCACTATTGCTGGCTTCGGCACTTTCTTGTCTCGTGTCCGCTACGCTCGCGGTGGCGTTAACCCGCAGAAGCCTAATGAGAGAATTACCATTCCGGCTGTTAAAGTCGCTAAATTCAAAACCGGCTATCACCTCAAGCAAGCCCTCAAAGGCAAGAGATAAAATAAACGCCCGTCTTCTGGAATCCCATCCTGAGACCCCGGGCGTTTTGTAGCGCTCGTAGCTCAACTGGATAGAGTACTTGGCTTCGGACCAAGGGGTTGCAGGTTCAAATCCTGCCGGGCGCACCAATTCCTAAATGGGGTTGAAATTCATTTAAAGATATTATAGAATAGCTGGGTGGTCCAACTGGTGCATATATTTATCCACCGTACCGGCACTCGATTATTAGGCTGGGTAGCTCAGCTGGTTAGAGCGTAGCACTCATAACGCTAAGGTCGCGGGT
>CAYPWC010000046.1:0-5151 GCA_964414335.1 uncultured Gammaproteobacteria bacterium
TTCTTCACCGATTGCTTCGTCTTTTCCTTTTATCTCCAGTGAATTAACGAGCGACCAGGGAATTCTTTATGGCATTAACCGTCATAATAATAGTTTAATTCTTTTTGATCGCTTTACTTTGCAGAATGCCAACTCAGTAGTCTTTGCGACCTCTGGCGCGGGTAAAAGTTATGCGATTAAATTAGAAATTTTACGCTCATTAATGCTCGGAACCGATGTGATTGTCATTGATCCAGAATATGAATATAAACATTTAGCGGAAGCAGTGGGCGGAACCTATATTAATATTTCTTTGTCATCGGAGAACAAGATTAATCCGTTTGACCTCCCGCGTTCTATTGGCGGTGAAGCTAAGCCCAAGGATATTATTAGAAGTGCGGTTATTACCCTTAAGGGTTTGATTCGCTTAATGTTGGGTAATCTGAGTTATGATGAAGACTCTATCGTTGATCGGGCACTTTTAGAAACATACGCGAAAAAGGATATTACTCCAGACTCTGATTTATCTAAAATTGAGCCGCCGATTATGTCAGATCTAGAACAGGTTCTAGATGGTATGGAGGGTGGGGCTGATTTAGCGCTAAGATTACGTAAATTTACTCAAGGAACGTTTGCTGGTCTTTTAAATAATCTTACCAACGTGGAGATGAATAACCAGCTTGTTTGCTTTTCGGTTCGCGATCTTGAAGATGAGCTTCGGCCGATTGCTATTTATACCATTATTAACTATATCTGGAATGTGGTGCGCAGTGAAATGAAAAAACGAATTCTCGTTATTGATGAAGCTTGGTGGATGATGCAGCATGAGGATTCGGCGAAATTTATTTTTGCTTTAGTGAAACGTTGTCGTAAATATTATTTAGGGGTAACTACCATTACTCAAGATGTTAATGACTTTTTGCATTCCCCCTATGGCCAAGCGATTGTGACAAACTCGTCGCTCCAGATTCTTCTCAAACAATCACCGGCCGCGATTGATTTGGTTCAGAAAACTTTCATGCTAACTGAAGGTGAAAAATATTTATTGCTAGAGTGTGGTATCGGTGAAGGCATTTTCTTTGCTGGCAACAAGCATGTGGCAATGAAAGTAGTCGCTTCATATGCTGAAGATCAGCTCATTACCTCTGATCCGCGCCAGCTTCTGGAAATTGAAGAAGCGAAACGGGAGTTTGAAGATAGTCTCAAGGAAGGCGCTTAAGTAATCTAGTTAGTTAAGTTAAATTATATGCAAACAAGTCGAAAAAGAATGGGAATCCTAATTATGGTAATCGCTTTAATTGTGATTGCCGTGATTGTCTATTTATTTTTTATCAAAAAAGAGAAAGTCTATGTTCCGGGAACAGAAACCACGCCGGTAGTGGTTGATGAATTTCCCGAGGCGGATGCTATGGGCACGACTACGCCCAGTGATGCCCCCAGAAACTATCAACAATATAATTTAGCTAATGAACCAGAGCATCAGATTAATGGCAGTGATTTAGGAAAAGTGTCTATGTCTTTTGCCGAGCGTTTTGGTTCTTTCTCCAATCAATCTAATTATGGTAATTTTACCGATCTCAAAATTTTGATGACCGACGCTATGAAGACTTGGGCCGATCGCTATGTTAGTGACCTCAAGACCCAGCCGGTTAGCGGCGCTTATTATGGCATTACCACAAAAGCGCTAACTTATGAAGTAAAAAAATTTGATGAAGCGAGTGGCCAGGCGGAGATTTTAATCACCACTCAGCGCCGGGAAAGCACCGAAGAAATTAATGGCGGGGAACCATATATCCAGAAATTGACCTTGGGACTAGAGAAAGTTAACGGCACTTGGTTATTTGCCCGCGCCTATTGGGAAAAATAATTATGGCTACTATAAAAACAATTTTCGTCTGCTCTAATTGCGACGCCCAACATCCGAAATGGAGTGGGCGTTGTTTGGAGTGCGGCTCTTGGGGAACTCTTCATGAAGAAACAACTGATTCTAAAACTGCCCAGAAAGAATTAACTAAGAAGTTAGGTAGCGCCGAATTAATTGATCTAAGCGCCATTAAAGCCCTGTCTTTAGAGCGCCTAGAGACAGGTATTTCGGAGATTGATCGGGTTTTAGGGGGCGGGTTAGTGCCGGGCTCATTGGTTCTTCTAAGTGGTGAACCGGGAATTGGCAAATCCACCTTAGTAGCGCAAATTGCTAATGCCGTTGGTAAGAATTATGAAACCATCTATGTTAGCGGCGAAGAGTCAGCCGCTCAAGTTAAAGCGCGCCTTAGCCGCTTAGAGTGTGATCTAAAAAACCTTAAATTCATTTCCGAAACTAATATTGAAAAAATTGCTTCTTGCGCTAGTCAAGCCAAGCCAGATATTTTAATTATCGACTCCATCCAAACCGTTTATTCATCCTTAATTCCTGCGGAGGCCGGAAATATTTCTCAGATTAGAGCGGCGGCTGTTAAATTTTTAGAGCTAGCGAAAAGAGATGGGATTGCAGTTTTTCTCATTGGTCATATTACAAAAGATGGCCAAGTAGCCGGCCCGAAATCATTAGAGCATATTGTGGACACGGTGCTCTATTTAGAGAGTGAAACTAATAATAACTATTGTCTCCTGAGAGCGACCAAGAATCGTTTCGGCTCAGTAAATGAGCTTGGTGTTTTAGAAATGACTAGCCTTGGTTTTCGGGAAGTAAAGAACCCTAGTTTGATTTTTATCGAAAGTGGATTAAACAATATTTCCGGTTCAGTAATCGGTTGTGTGATTGAAGGCACGAGGCCATTTCTAGTTGACCTTCAGGCTCTCGCCACGAAAACAGTTTTTGGTTATCCGCAGCGTAAAGCTAGTGGTTTTGATACGAGTCGCTTGCAAGTTTTAGCGGCCGTTATTTCTAAACGGACGAAGATTAATTTAATTAGCGCTGACCTTATCCTCAACGTTGTTGGTGGTCTCAAGATCTCTGACCCGGCGCTTGATTTAGCGGCTTGTGCCGCCATTATCTCTTCTAGTCTAAATAAAAACTTTAGTCGAGAGACGATTGTTTTGGGTGAAGTTGGCTTAGGCGGGGAAGTCCGCAATGTTTTTCGTCTTGAAGAAAGACTAAAAGAAGCCGAGCGCTTGGGCTATCAAAAGGCGATTATCCCTAATGTCAATGTGAAGGCAGGGAAGATTAAGTTAGAGAAGATTAAAGATCTAAATGAACTGGTAGAGATTATTAAATAGCTTAAATAGTTTGATTGGCGTTAGATAATAAAAAACAGGAGCCAGTGGTTCCTGTTATTTTTTTAAGACTGAGTCTTAGGCAACTTTTTCTCGCTTACGACGGAGTTTTTTATCTTTATTTTTTTTATCCGCGCACAATCTTTCTCTTTCCTGGAGAAAGATTTTTTCGACTAACTTTTTTTCTTCGGGGTCGAAAATTAGTCTTCGAAACCATTCGTAGTGGCAAGCCCTGTCGCCTTTATCAAGGCATTTCTCACAATAGGTTGCAATTAGCATGTTGGTTCCCGCCTTATTGAGATGAACATCTTCGGGATTGACGAGGATTTCTTCGCCGTTTTCATTCGTTGCGTTTAGAAATTTTTTCATTTTATATTTTTTAAGTTAAAGGACTATTCGCATATTACCACTTACTATAGAAAGTGTCAATATTTCGGCTTTTTCTTAAATCTGCTATAAATATAGGGCTATTTATAGTCTTGGGGATAATAGTATTGACAATATATATAAAAAATGATATAATAATTTTAGTTCAATAGTAATAATAAAAAATACTAGGCTCAGGGAGGAGCCGAAAAATGAGTACCTTTAAAAAAATTTCTGTGGTTTTATGCATTATAGCTTCTGTGGTTATGGCAATCATGATTTACATAACCGCCCTGGTAGCCTTTGGAGAGATTGGACCAACCGGTCAATCAAGCGCCGAAGTGTTCAATCGCTTTATGTTTAACCACCCAATATTTATATTTGCCACCCTGTTCTTTATCGTCTTGCCAGGCTTCTTGCCTAAAAAGAAGCACCAAGAAGAATAAGGAAAAAGGCAAATATAAAATCGCCTGTGATCAAAAATCACAGGCTTTTTTTGTTCTAAACCCTATTTAGGGTTATTCCAAATGAATAGCCTCTTCCCATTCGCCGAGCTTGGCTTTTAGGAGATTATGATTAGCAAGATCGGGGTCGCTAGCGACTAGGCGCGTCGCTTCCTGAGCCGCTTCTTTTATATTTTCATAATCAAACAAAGAGGCGATTTTTAGTTCCGGAAAACCGCTTTGCCCTAGGCCATAGAGCTCACCAGCACCACGTAGGCGTAGATCAATTTTGGCCAGAGAAAAACCATCATTGTATTTTGTCATTGCCTCTAGGCGAGTAATCGTTTTTGGATTATCAAGCTCTTCATTTGAAGGAAAGAGAAAACAATATGATTGTAGATCACTGCGACCCACCCGTCCCCTGAATTGATGAAGAGTGGCTAGACCAAAACGATCGGCTCCTTCTATCATCATAATAGTGGCATTTGGAACGTCGACCCCGACTTCAATTACTGAAGTGGAAACTATTATCGGCAGTTTGTTGGCGGCGAATTTTGCCATGACATCTTCTTTTTCCTTGGCCTTTAGTTTGCCATGGAGTAGTCCAACGGTAAATTCGGGAAAGACTTCTTTAGCCAGTTTTTCATATTCTTTTTTTACGGATTTAGTCCCGAGTTTATCCGACTCATCAATCAGGGGACAAACGACAAAGGCTTGGCGACCTTGTTTAATTTGGTCACGGATAAAATTATAGGCAGCTAGTCGCTTATCTTCGGTAATTAGCTTAGTTATTATTTTCTTACGATTAGCCGGAAGCTCATCAATGATGGAAAGGTCGAGATCGCCATAAATGGCGAGCGCTAGAGAGCGGGGAATGGGGGTGGCGGTCATTGAAAGAAAATGCGGAGTGAGACCATTTTCATAATCAGCCAAGTTATTAAAATCTAGTAGTTTTTGCCTTTGTCTTACCCCAAAACGATGCTGTTCATCAACAATTACTAGTCCGAGGTCGCGGAAACTGACGCCAGCCTGAATCAAGGCCTGCGTGCCAATAATAATATCAGCGGTAATCAGCTCTTGTTTGTCTTTACTCACTTTATGATTATGAGTGAGGAGGACAATATTTAAATTAAAGTCTTTAAGTGTTTTC
>CAYPWC010000047.1:0-1140 GCA_964414335.1 uncultured Gammaproteobacteria bacterium
GTTACTAATCCTAATCGTTCAGAGGATATAGAAGCAAACTTCTTGGTGGAGAATTGGTTGGATTTCAATACGCTTCTTAAAGAATATAACCTTGGCACCAGCTTTCGGGATATTGTGGTTAGTGAGCATGATGGCTATATTTTCCTGGCAACGGAGAAAGTTATCCTCCGGTCCCGTGATAACGGCTTGAGTTTTGAAAACATTAAACTCCTGCAGCCAGAACAGGAAGCGGTTATCAATTCTTTAGCGGTTGATCCAAAAGATTCCAATAATCTATACTATGTCACTAACACCACATTCTTCCGGTCGACTGATGGGGGTGCCACTTGGACAACCAAGAAATTGCCAACGCAGAGAGCCGGTCGGGAACTAGTAATTGATTTCAATAATCCGAATGTGATATATTTAGGGACAAGAAAGATTAAATAATTAATAATTAAGGATAAAAATATGAATGCTTATTTGCAAGCTAAACAAGGGGATTTTGCTAGCGCCCTTGATTTCTTTAAGAGAGAAATCAGCACGCTGCGGACTGGTCGGGCTAATCCGGCGGTTTTGGATAATGTTCAGGTTGAAGCTTATGGCGTAATGAATCCGGTTAATGCGGTTGGTAATATCGCCGTTTCCGATGCGAGAAGTATTGTGATTGTCCCTTGGGACAAAACAGTCTCTAAGGCCATTGAAAAGGCGATTATTGACGCTGGTCTTGGTCTAGGAATTGCTAATGAAGGGGATAAGATTCGTTTAACCGTCCCGCCATTAACTGAAGAAAATCGCAAGGCGCTTGTTAAGACTTTAAACGAGAAAATGGAAAAGACCAGAATTATTTTGCGTCAAGCTCGGGAAGGTGTTAAAAGCGCTATTGAACAGGGATTTGATGATAAAGAAATTAGTGAAGATGAAAAATTCCGTTTCATTAAAGAGCTTGATGAATTTTCCGCCAAGAAGAACGATGAGTTAAAAGATATCCGCGACCGCAAGGAAGCTGATATCATGGAAATCTAAGCGGATATTAAATTCTAACCTATGTTTCTTACGATTGTTATCTTCATTCTCGTCTTGTCAGTTTTAGTCTTTGCGCATGAGCTGGGTCATTTTTTCACAGCCCGTAGCTTCGGGGTCAAGGCCGAGGAATTTGGC
>CAYPWC010000047.1:1178-5111 GCA_964414335.1 uncultured Gammaproteobacteria bacterium
AAAACAGTTCTGAGGCCAGTATTCGTCCGGCCGCTAAAGCTACTGTCTATTCTTTAAACTATTTGCCTTTAGGCGGATTTGTTAAAATCAAAGGAGAAAACGGAGAGGGCAAAAATGATCAAGACAGCTTCGCTGCTAAAAAGATTTGGGAGCGGATGGTTATTCTGTCAGCTGGTGTTATCATGAACGTTATTTTGGCCTGGTTTCTGTTTTCTTTAGGGTATTTAATTGGTCTTCCTCAGACAACGGATACTTTAGGGAAGAAGGCGATTGTTTCTGAGTCGAGCGTGCAAATTGCGGAGGTAATGCCCGAGTCTCCGGCATTTTCTGCCGGACTGCTTCCGGGCGACATCTTTTTGAAAGTGGAAGAAGAGGAAATCAATTCTGAACCGGAACTTCAAGCTTTAATTGGGTCTAGAGATAACCAAATAACTACCTTAACCATTCTTCGCGGCGACGAGGAAAAAACGATTCTGGTCACCCCGACAATTACTAGCGGCAGTCGAGCCACTATGGGGGTAGCGATTTTTTCTGCCGGTTTAGTCAGATATTCGTTTGGACCCGCTTTAATTGAAGGCGCGAAAACAACCGGTTGGATGATTAAGGAAATTATTTTGGCCTTTGGCGGCTTGCTCGGTGATTTGTTTTCGGGCGAGAAAGTAGGCGATCAATTTGCCGGCCCAGTGGGTATTGCCAGTATTACCGGTCAAGCGGCTCGTCTCGGCTTCACGTATCTTCTCCAGTTTATGGCCCTGCTTTCCTTGAACTTAGCGGTGATTAACATTTTGCCGCTTCCGGCGCTTGATGGCGGTCGCATCCTTTTTCTTGTCATTGAGAAATTAAAAGGGAAGCCAGTGAAAAGAGAAGTGGAGGCGCTCATTCATAATCTTGGTTTTTTCCTTCTCATTTTTCTTATCATTTTCATTACCTATAAAGACATCATTAAGTTATTTTAAATATAAATTTATGAACATCAAAATTAAATCAACTCGGTTAGAGCTGACTGACGCTATTTCTAACTACTTCCAAACAAAAATGGATATGGTGGAGAAATATTTGGGTGATATTAAAGTGCTTAATTGCGATGTGGAAATAGAGAAGGCTGTCGGCGGTCAGCATAAAGGAGAAATTTTTCGGGCGGAGGTTAATTTGGAAGTGCCGCAGAAGCTGCTTCGAGTTTCTAAAACCGAAAAGGATTTATATAAAGCGATTGATAAGGTAAAGGACCATTTAGAAATTGTCATTAAGAAGTATAAGGAGAAAATGGCGGCTAAGCGTTAAGGTTGAATAAATAAAAAATAATTAAGAACAAGAAGATAACTAAAAACAAGAAAATAATTAGCCCGCCTTTAGGCGGGCTTTTTGAAAGAGTAGGGGCTTGCCATTTTTATCGCCCCCTGTCAAGATTTATTTTATCCTTAATCCGTATTATACTAATGTTAGAGCTAAAGCCAGACTTTAGGTCTGTTTGTTTTTATATAAAGTTAGCGAAAATAAAAGAGGAAACTAATAACTATATGAATATCTTTAACCTTTTTGGCGATGCGAATGAAAAAATCATTAAAGCCATGCAGCCGACGATTGAAAAAATCGCCAGTTTTGAGCCGGCCCTGAAAGAATTACCTTTAGCAGAATTAAAACTCAAGACGGAAAGTTATAAGGAGCGTTTAAAAAATGGTGAGACGCTCGATGAGCTTTTGCCCGAAGCGTTCGCTACCATGCGAGAAGCGGCGCGGAGAATTTTAAATCAGCGTCATTTTGATGTGCAACTTATTGGCGGCATCGTTTTGCATCGCGGTCAGATTGCGGAAATGAAAACCGGTGAAGGAAAAACGTTGGTAGCGACTTTGCCGCTATATCTTAACGCTCTTGAAGGAAAAGGGGTTCATCTTATCACCGTTAATGATTATCTGGCTCGCTTGGGGGCGGGATGGATGGCGCCAGTCTTTTTCGCCTTGGGGCTAACAACCGGGGTAATTATTCATGATAGTGCTTTTCTCTATGATCCCGAATATACTGATGACAGTCAGTATGATGATCGCTTGAAACATTTTCGAAAGATTCCGCGCCGAGAAGCCTATCGTTGCGATATCACCTATGGCACCAATAATGAATTCGGTTTCGATTATCTGCGCGATAATATGGTCTATACCATTGATCAAACCGTGCAGCGTCCGCTTCACTACGCGATTGTCGATGAAATCGATTCTATTTTAATTGATGAAGCGCGAACGCCGCTCATTATCTCCGCTCCCGCGGAAGAGTCGACTGATAAATATTTTCGCTTTGCCCAATTAGTGGAAAGGCTAGAAGAAAATGATGACTATAATGTTGATGAAAAGATGCGGGCGGCAACTTTGACTGAAGGCGGGATCGCGAAAGTGGAGAAACTGCTGGGACTAGGTAATATCTATGTCGAAGGGGGCGTCAAAGAGGTTCATCATTTAGAACAGGCCTTAAAGGCCAGAGTGCTTTTCAAGAAAGACAAAGATTATGTCGTTAAAGACGGCGAGATTATTATCGTTGACGAATTTACCGGTCGCCTTATGCCTGGCCGCCGCTACAGCGAAGGCTTGCATCAAGCAATTGAAGCTAAAGAAGGGGTGAAAGTTCAGAAAGAATCTCAGACGATGGCGACAATTACTTTTCAGAATCTTTTCCGGTTATATAAAAAACTTTCCGGTATGACGGGAACCGCGGCCACGGAAGCTGAGGAGTTTCATAAAATCTATAATTTAGACACGATTGTTATCCCCACCAACAAGAAAAATGTTAGACAAGATTTAAATGACCTTATCTATTCCACCGAACTTGATAAATTTAGGGCGGTGATCAGAGATGTTAAAGAGCGTAGCGAAAAAGGGCAGCCAGTATTAATTGGCACAATTTCTATTGAAAAGAATGAGGTATTTGCTGAGATGATGGAACGTGAAGGCTTGCGTCCGCAAATGTTAAACGCCAAGAACCATCAACGGGAAGCGGAAATTATTGCTCAAGCTGGACGTCGGGGAGCGATTACTTTAGCGACCAACATGGCAGGTCGTGGTGTCGATATTATCTTAGGTGGTAATCCGCCGATTAAAGAAGAACAGGAAGCGGTTCGGGCTTTAGGGGGCTTACATGTCATCGGCACCGAGCGCCATGAATCGCGCCGGATTGATAATCAACTTCGCGGTCGTGCTGGTCGTCAGGGCGATCCGGGTTCTTCTCAGTTCTATGTCTCCACTGATGATGATTTGATGCGGATTTTTGGCGGCGACCGGATGAAGGGCTTAATGCGGACCTTGAATGTTCCCGCTGATGTGCCAATTGAAAATAAATTAATTTCTCGCTCCATTGAATCCGCTCAGAAGAAAGTGGAAGGGAATAATTTTGATATCAGAAAACATTTAGTGGAATATGATGATGTGATTAATAAACACCGAACAGCGATTTATACTCGTCGCCGGGAGATTTTGGAAATAGCTGAAGGCGAGAGCAAGACTAATGAAAATGGTGAGCCGATTACTTTGGGATCAATTATTCTAGAAATGGTGAAAGCGGAAATTACTAGTGTCGTCAATTTCCATACAGCCGGAGACGATCTTAGTCTTTGGAACCTAAAAGAAATTGCCGAATCAATGCGCACTATTTATTCGGTGACGGGAGATTTAGAAGGTAAGCTCAAGGAGATTACCGCTAAAAACACTAATCGCGAGGAGCTAAGAAAGGCTATTTTAGAAAACATTATTCAGGAGGCTACCAGTATCTATGAGTCACTGCCAGAAAGATTTAAAGCGGCTAATATTGATTTCAAAGAGGTCGAAAAAGGAATCTTAATTCGCTCAATTGACGAAATGTGGGTTGAACACTTAGAGACAGTCGACTACTTGCGTCGGGGAATTGGTCTTCGCGGCTATGGTCAACGCGACCCTCTAGTAGAATACAAGAAAG
>CAYPWC010000048.1:0-4925 GCA_964414335.1 uncultured Gammaproteobacteria bacterium
GGCCGGACCAAAAGCAAATTCCCGACCTTGGTAGAAATAATTATCTACCAGACTCCGGAAATCGTTGTAGTTAAGAAATAGTCCCCCAGCAGTAATGCTGGAGTCTTTTTCCTGGCCAAATAGAAGACGGAACTCGCCGTAGCGATAAGAACCGCATCCTAATTTGTCAAAAAAGTTCCCTCCACCCAAAAGGAGGCTCTGATTGGTCAGGGGACCGGCTTCAGCTAACTTGACCCTGGTTGAGTCAATCACTGTTGAGTCAGGGTCAGGAAGCATAATCTTTGGACTGTAGCCCGGGATATTATCCCAAACTTGCGCCCCCAGTGGTATAGCTAGTAGCCAGGCCACCAGAAATGACATAACATTTTTCATTATTGATTGGTATTTTTTTCAATTGTTAAAGTGCTTGTTACTCGTTTACACGAGGGTCTTATGATTTTCGTTTTCATCACAAGCCTCAGCTTATTAAAGCTAAGGTCTGTAATTAAAGTCGATTGATGTTAATTAGATTTTTAATATTACCCTGAATTGGTTGTCTTTCGGTTTCTTCGTTATTTTCCGTTCTAATTTGTTGAATAACTTTCTCTGATTCTTCTTCGCCTACCATCACCTTTTCAGCTGGATGAGAAAAAGCAGGAGCAGCAGAGAGTGCTGGTTCTCGTTCATAGCTAATCTCATTTTTAATTGGTTCAGTCACTTTTTCTATTTCCCGAATCACTTTCTTCTTAACTCTTTTATGCGGAAAGAAATATAAATAGACTAGTCCCGCCATGATTCCCAAAAACGAAAAGGCGAGAAAATTGAAAATAATATTTGGTTTAACTGGGTAGTTGGAAATTAGAGGTTGATCAATAATTTTAACAGTCACTCCTTCCCCGCCACTTTGGTAATTGAAACCCTGATTCATTAGGGCGTCGTTAACCCCTAAAGCTAACTGTCGTGCTTGGTACGTGTTGGGGTGATAAATGGAAATAGAAATAATTCCGGTATCAGTACTTTGAGCAGAAATAGTTTTCTGCCAAGTCTTCATTTGTTTTTTGTAGTCACTAGAAAAATAGTTCTCATCAATATCAAACTTATCCGAACCAACTACGAGGTTAAAGAAAGAGTTGGAATAAGCTACTTGAGAAAAGAGACTGCTTAGATATTGGTTAGATTTGGAAACAGTATAAGGGTCAACGCCAGTGACATCTTGAACGATGAGTAGTCGTGACTTAGCCTCGTATTTTAACGGCTGGCTAAAAGTCAGGCCCGCAGCCAAAATAATAAAAACCAACCAGAAATAGATAACTACTCCGGGGCGGCGCTTTAGAATGTGAAAAAAGTCTTTAACTTCCATAATATTTATTGTCCTTTACTATTTAGCCTTTTTATTGCTTAACAGTCAATTATAATACATATTAAAATCTTTGTCAATAGATTTAATTGACAAATACTAATTTTTTTTGTACGATATATAGTCAAGTAGCAATAGTTTAGTCTTGTACTAAATTTTAGCTTATATTAAATAAATAAGTAAATATGAAAAAAATCGGAATATTTCTCGTGGCTAGCTTTATTGTCCTATTCTTCTTTGCCGCCAGAACCAATAGTCAATTTCAACCCTATTACTCCGGCGATGCTGTCAGTTTCGGCGACCGGGTCGTCTTCGGGACCGCTAACTCCGGAAAGCTCGAAATTTTTAAATTAGAGGGGAAAACAATTTCTCGAATAATGGAAATTACTAATTCTGACCCTGTCTTTAAAAACAATATTAACTTCTCTGATTTAAAGTTGAGCGTGGAAAACAATCAACTCTATGTCTATGCGGTCTCAGAATACACCCTCTATAAATACAACCTATCTGATCTTGCAACCGCTCGTCTGGAAAAGAAAATGCGCAACAACTACTGGGAATGGTATCAACGGGTTGATTTCCTAGGTGGCCGTTTAGCAACTTTCAGTGAAAAAGGCATTAAGATCTATAATCAAGAACTAGAAGTAATTGACTCCTATAATTTTTCAATTGCCAACCCCTACAGTCTTCGCAGTTCTGGCAGTAGTCAATATATTCTAGCTTTAGATGAAGGAAAGATAAAGATCTATGATCGCTCCAGCCGGAAGGTTGCTAAAGAAATTCCCTTCACTTTTAGTTACCCCGACAATAATCACAAAGCGTATCTTGATGTAAATCGTCAAGAAATCTATGCCATTGATGATACCTATACCAAGAAGTTTAACCTTGAAGGAAAGCTCTTGGGTTCATTCAAGCATTTAGATCGTCCCGGCTATGAAGTTGATAGTACCAGTGGCAATAACTACCTTTATTTTTCTAACGGCATGGGTGTAGTTAAAATGACTAAGGCTGATTTTAAAGTAGCTGATTTCGCCTTCACTAATTTAAGTGGTGGCCCGCAAGGCTGGGCTATGGGCCTAAAAGTTGTTAACACTAACCAAGGTGATATTTTAGTCGTCTTTAACGGTTCTAATATTATTTTACTAGATAAGAATTTAAATAAGATTGATGCTATTAAGGCTAAAACTGATAGCCAACCGGTTTTTGCCACCGAGAATCTCTTTCTCAACCTTGATCGCAGTTGGGCGCTGCCTAAAACCACCAGCACTGTCTCTGGTGGTGGCTACTGGCCCAACGAAATCTTAGATATTAATTTAGCCAATAGTAACGTCTCTGTTTCTGCTGATAGTCGTGGTCGCTTCACTAAAACAATCAACGTTCCTGACGTTAAGGCTGGTCAATATGATATTAAAGTAACGGGACGCAGTTCTGGCGCTACCTACAGCATTTCCCTGCAAGTTAAATAAAGACGCTATTCTAAAAATAGAAGTAAAACAAAAACCCCGAAATATCGGGGTTTTTTGTAGTAGAACAAAGTCTAATTCTTTTTTAGCGCTTCCTTATAAATATGGAGAAGTTGACTGACATGGCTATCTAAATTTAAGTAAGCGACAGATTCTTTAGCTGCTAAAGTCATCCGGTTTTTATCGATGGTATTAATTTGTCTAATTTTATTTGCCAGATCACTACTATCACCAGGATTAAATAATAGCCCATTATCACCATCTCTAATAATTTCTGGAATACCGCCAATTCTAGAAGCCACAACAATTTTTCCTAGAGCTAGTGACTCGAGAAGATTAAGGGGCATATTTTCATACCAAACAGAGGGGATGACAACCGCTTTTGCTTCCCTGATTAATTTTTCCATAGCGGCTTGATTTTGAAAGCCAACGAAATCAACCCGATCACTAAGCCCTAATTTTTTAACAAGCGCTTTTAGTTTTTTCTCTTCCGGGCCTTCACCAGCAATAATAAGCGTCTCTTGATTTTTAGCAAGAGATTCAATTAGCGTCTTTATTCCTTTTTCAGGAGCTAAACGAGAGAAGGCGAGGAGATAGTTTCTATTTTCAAAATTTATCTGACTGTCTACTGGAGGGGTAAAGAAATTATTTAAATAAATAATTTTATTCTCCGGCCAGCCAAAATCAACACAAATATTTTTCATAAACCGACTAGGGGCAATAAAGGTCTTCACTCCTTTTTCATATATTTTCCAGAAACGGTGATGATAGTACATTTCCAAAGTTCCGCCCAAACTTTTAAGGTATGAATTTTTCAGACACTTATTTAAAAAACAATGCCAATAGTTTTTATTTTGACAGCGCTTACAAATCTGACCGTTAGTAAATAGTTTGTAGTTGGGACAAATTAGCTTATAGTCATGAAGATGCATGACCACCGGAATATTATTTTTTAAAGCCACCGCTAAAATTGACGGGGATAATTGGTGATAAATATTGTGAACATGAATTAAGTCCGGTCTAAAATCATTAATCAGGGCTTGAAATTTCCGCGCCGCTTCCCGGCTATAGAAAATTCTTCCTAAAGACCTAAAAATATTAATTGGATTAAAACCATTAAATGAAATCTGAGAAACGAAATACTTCTCATCAGGACTAGGAATGTTTTTGGGACTAGCCATGGCAAATACCCTTACTTCATGGCCAAAAGCTCTTAGTTTCCCTTCTAGGGCCAGGAGGTAGTTACTGACGCCATCTTTGGGGTAGTAGAATTTGTTAACTTGGAGAATTTTCATAACCGTTTTGACTTTTTCTCAAAAATTAAGTTAAAATTAGACTGATACTATAATCATATCATAATATGGCCGACAAATTAAGAAGCCGCGAATTACTGCTAGTTTTATGCGCTATCGGAGTTATCCTGGCGACAGTCGTCTTGTTTTCGGCTCTTCCAGTAACTGCCAAGATTTTTCTCCTTGCTTTAGGATTAGTCTTTCTTATTAGTCTCTTGGATTACCAACGGGGCTTTTTTATTTTCCTGTTTTTTCGACCTTTGATTGATTTTACCACTAATCAGAAGTTGTTTTCTTTTGGTGAGCTGGAGGTAAATTTTCTAGCACTCTACGGCGTTAGCCTTTTAGTTTTTGCTATTTTTGTTTTTAGCTTTAATTTTTCAAACTTGAAAAATAAACGCCTCTTGGGATTCTTTTCTCTCTTCATTCTTTGGTCTCTATTTTCCTTCTCCTACTCATTTGATCTAGGGGCGTCCGCCAAAGAGCTACTTCGTTATTCAAGTATCCTTTTTAGCTTTATTTTAGGCGGACTGCTTATTAAAAAAAGTGAGGAGCTGACAACAATGATTAAAGTAATAATCTTTTCTGCCCTCATTCCGTCCTTAGTGGCTCTAGCTCAATTTTTTACTGGCACGGGGCTAATAGAAGGAGAGGCTAACCGACTCCTAGGCACAATGGCTCACCCTAATATGCTCGCCTTCTATTTGCTTCTTCCTATTACTTTAGCAATTTTTATTTTTCTAAACGTTAAGCGCACCCGGCTAGAAGCCTATATCTATCTTCTCTTAGCTCTTTTTTATATCTTCATTTTAATCTTTACTTATACTCGGGGCG
>CAYPWC010000049.1:0-953 GCA_964414335.1 uncultured Gammaproteobacteria bacterium
TGCGGTTCGGCAGCACCGGCTCCCGGTTGTTGATACATGGCGGCACCAATCTTTTGAGCAATGGTATTAATTTCTTCCATTAATTTTTTCATTGCTTCTAAATCACCGACTTCTTTAGCCTTCTTGAGTTCCGCTGTCTTATCCTCTAGCTCTTTCTTTTCTTCTGGCTTCATCTTATCACCAGATTCTTTAAGCATTTTTTCCATCGTAAAGACGACCGCATCAGCTTGATTCTTTACTTCTGCCTCTTCTTTCTTTTTCTTATCTTCATCAGCATGTAGCTCTGCTTCTTTCTTCATCTTTTCAATTTCTTCTTTTGATAAACCTGAAGAGGCGGTAATAGTAATCTTCTGCTGCTTATTAGTCGCCTTATCAGTCGCAGAGACGTTAAGAATTCCGTTGGCATCTAAATCAAATTTAACCTCAATTTGGGGGATACCCCGAGGAGCAGAAGGAATTCCATCAAGCGTGAAATGACCCAACGTCTTGTTATCATGAGCCATTGGCCGCTCACCTTGAACAATATGAATTTCCACTGCCGTCTGACCATCAGCGGCCGTGGAAAATACCTGTGATTTAGAGGTCGGAATAGTTGTATTTCTTTCAATTAACGGAGTAGCTACTCCACCTAAAGTTTCAATCCCTAAAGTAAGTGGAGTGACATCAAGAAGGAGAACGTCCTTAACATCTCCTTGGAGAACGCCGGCCTGAACCGCCGCACCCATCGCCACCACTTCATCCGGATTAACTGATAAATTCGGTTCTTTGCCAAAAAATTCTTTCACCTTCTGAAGAACAAGCGGCATTCTAGTCATACCCCCAACCATCACCACTTCTTCAATATCACTCACTTGATATCCGGCATCAGCTAATGCCTTTTTGCACGGCTCAATTGTCTTCTCGACTAGATCCATTACCAAAGATTCCAATTTAGCCCGAGACAATTTCATCAC
>CAYPWC010000049.1:963-3391 GCA_964414335.1 uncultured Gammaproteobacteria bacterium
GGTCAGTGGTAATAAAAGGTTGATTAATTTCCGTCTCTTGAGCCGTTGACAACTCAATCTTTGCCTTCTCGGCGGACTCCTTAATTCTTTGTAGGGCTAAAGTGTCTTTCGATAAATCAATACCTTGATCTTTTTTAAACTCTTCAATAATCCAATTAATAATTCTCTGATCAAAATCTTCACCACCCAAGTGAGTATCACCGTTAGTCGCTTTTACTTCCACAGTATCAGCTGAAATATCAAGCACGGAAACATCAAACGTGCCGCCGCCTAAATCATAGACAACAATTTGCTGTCCCTGCTTCTTGTCAAAGCCATAGGCTAAGGCCGCGGCTGTCGGTTCATTGATAATCCGCTTAACATCAAGACCAGCAATCGCGCCCGCATCTTTGGTTGCTTGTCTTTGAGAATCGTTAAAATAGGCGGGAACAGTAATAATCGCTTCTGTAATCTTTTCCCCTAATTTAGCCTCAGCGTCCGCCTTCAATTTAGACAAAATCATAGCGGAAATTTCCTGAGGAGAATAATCCTTATCTCCCATCTTTACCTTCACGCCTTCACCGGCTTGAACAATTTTATAGGGAGCAGTTTTAGTATCACGTTGGACTTCGTCTTCATTAAAATGACGTCCGATTAAACGCTTAACGGCATAAACCGTATTCTCCGGATTGATTACCGCCTGACGTTTAGCCGCTTGGCCAACTAAGCGCTCACCATTTTTAGAAATC
This sequence comes from uncultured Gammaproteobacteria bacterium, assembly GCA_964414335.1. GTDB lineage: Bacteria > Patescibacteriota > Patescibacteriia > Patescibacteriales > UBA12465 > UBA12465. The sequence continues at coordinate 1,692 of CAYPWC010000049.1, forward strand.
GCGACGACCGACGGGGTGGTGCGATTACCTTCAATGTTTTCAATGATTTTCGGAAGGCCACCCTCCATGATCGACATGGCAGAATTGGTCGTACCCAAATCAATTCCTAAAATTTTTGACATATTTTTTATTATTATTTTTTAGATTTTTGAATTTTAATTGTCTTCGGCTTAACCTCCGGCGCCTTAGGAACGGTAATTTTTAAAATACCATCTTCATTAACTGCCTGGGCGTGCTCACCGTCAACTTTAGTCGGAAGCGGAATCGAACGATAAAAAGAGCCCCGTCGGATTTCTTTACGATAATAATTCTTATCCTCAACCTCGCTTTTCTTCTCGCTTTCGCCTTTAATTGACAACACGTTGTTTTCGATTGAAATATCGACCTTCTCGGGATCAATTCCTCCTAACTGTGTTTCGATGACAATATTATCTTTGTCTTCATACATATCAACTGCGGGGGTAAACCCGAATTGATGGCCGCGAACTGCCGGCAACATGGATTCCATTAGTTTATCCATGTCGTCGAATTCTGATAGAAATGGTGTCCATTTTATAAGTGACATAGACTTGTCTTTCTTCCACTAAAACTAACCATTGTTAGTCGATAGGGGAAGAAAATTAATTAATATTTTTTATAAATTATTCACTAACAATTACTTTCGCCGCTCTGATAACTTTCCCCCGAAGTCGGTAGCCAGGCATCAATTCCTGCTTAACTATTTCACCCTGGCCATCAACCGCATCCATAAGTTCATGATTAAATTTCTCGCCTACCGTTTTAATTTCCTCAACGCCACTCTGATTTAGTAATTCTTTAAACTGCTTTAAAACATGGCCAACGCCTTGAGCCCAGGGATTATTCGCTTCCTCGCTCGAAAGACCACTAAGCGCCAATTTTAAATGATCATAAACCGGCAACAGTCCTTGCAGAAAATCTTCTAAAGCATATTTCACGAACTCTTCGCGCTCTTTAGCGGTTTGCCTAAGAAGATTTTGGTAATCGGCCAACGCGCGGAGATATTTATGTTCAAACGACTCCGGATTTTCTTCACTTACTAATTTAAAACGCGGCTCTTCTTTTTCTCCTTGAGTCACCAAAGAGAGAAACATTTCTTTTGGTCGCACCCAGATTTTATCCGGCTTTTTTAGATCTTGATACACCACCAGGGGTTCTTTAGTTTCGGAATGAAGGGCTTCTTCTAAAACCTGGTACTGACCACCTTTATAGTGCTCATAAACGCCTTTTTTTACTTCTGACATAAGCTTCTTATTGAAATTTATTTTTAATGAAATTTATTAACGCTAAATTATGACGATAGTCTGTTCTGAGCGGAGACAAAATCCCAAAAATACCACTAGCCTTATTACTCCGATACTTTACTAACGTCGTGCTCAAGAAATTACCGAAAGGATTTTTAGGACCGATTAACACTTGCGCGCCATTTTCTAAATCTTCAAAAATATCATCGATAATCTCTTCCATTCGGTCAATCACCGCCGACACGTCACACACCATATCAACTCGGTTAAACTCCGGTTGAGCAAATAAATTACTAAGACCGGTATAATAGAGATCGTTTTTATGAAAAGCCCAAAAAACAGCCGCTCCGGAAAATTCCGCAATCATTTTAGCTGTCTGTTTAAAAGCGGCCTCTTCGTGCCGGAAAATTTTTTCCAAAGTTTCTTTCTCTTCAGAGA
>CAYPWC010000049.1:3432-4910 GCA_964414335.1 uncultured Gammaproteobacteria bacterium
CCTTCGCCAGTGTCAGCTAATTTTACCTCTCTTAGCAAAAGTTCATAAGCTAAAGCCGTTGGCACGCGCCCGGCAGAAGTGTGCGGTTGATAAATATAGCCCGCCTCTTCAAGCTCCATCATTTCATTGCGGGCCGTCGCCGGAGAAATGTCTAATTTATATTTCTCTACCAAAACACCCGAGGAAACTGGCGCCGCGGTCTTAAGGTGTTCTTTAACAATCGTTTCTAAAATTAATTTTTTACGCTCAGAAATCATATAGAAACTAATTAGACTTTTAACAACTTTATTATAAACAAAATTAGCACTCAAGTCAAGAGAGTGCTAATATCAATATTTTTTATTAAATTTTCGCTAATTTATAGCCCCATTTCCCTTTTCCACTTCTGATTTAATTCATATTCTTCCGGTCGCATTAAATCTTTAGCAGAAAAATCAACGCTGGCGCGATTAATTAAGCTATAGAACTGCAAAGACTGGCGATTAATGACTGAGTCGGATAGAAGATGAACGCTTCCGGCTAAAGCTAAAGTAATTAAGACAACCTTAATGGTTTGTTTCTTTCGGAAAATAAAAGCCAGTAGCAGAAGCATAGGCAGATATTCCCAAGCATGAAACCAAATCCGCACCTGATCGCTAATTAAAAATTGGCGCCCCTGCAAAAAATACATTAAATCAAAACTGAACCCATAGACTAAAAAATATTCCAGGACATGATCAAAATCTATTAAAAAACCGCCGATAAAACCACAAAGGATTCCCAGTTCCAGTCTTTTAAAATACTTACCGGCTAAATAGCCGGTAAGTATTGCTAAAGACAAATGAATTAAAAGATGAATGGTTAAAGGCATACCCTAATTAAGAATTAATAAGTACAATATCCAGCCTTTTGGATAATCCAACTACAACCTCCGTAATTACAATCGTTAATACTCCAATACTGATCACAGTACCAATCGCCAGTACATTGGCCGATTTGACCAGTACAATGTTGTCCATATGGACAATAGCTATCATCATAACAGGCTCCACCCGGAGGACAAGCGCCACAGTCGGCCGAACAAGACAAACAGGTTTCACCGTTATCACAAGATCCATTAGGACACCAAGGGCAGTCCGAAGGACAGGACGAAGACGTTTCACCAGACTCACAAGAACCGTTTCCGCACTGAGTAAGAGTTCGGCAACGACCAGCTGCGCAAACAAGCGGAGCATGACATAGCCTACAATTAGGACCGCTAGTGCAATAATTACCATAACTATCAACCTCGCATTCTACTTTGCAGTCAGTGGAACAATTATCAAAATTTTCTCCATAATTATAATTACACACTCCATTACCACACAAACAATCGCTCGGACACCAAGAATATGTTTCTGCTCTAGGTAAGGAGGGGTTTGTTCTGTCTGTGCTGCAAGAGCCGTCTCCGCAAAATTCCGAAACAACGGTCACGCCCAATCCTGGGGCCGCCGATAAAA
>CAYPWC010000050.1:0-4857 GCA_964414335.1 uncultured Gammaproteobacteria bacterium
GGTTACAGTCCTTTTTCTGATGTTGAAACAAACGACTTTGATGAGTCGGGCATGTTACAGCCCGCCTTACGAATTTTTTCTCGGGTTGTCTCTGTTCAAAATATTAAGCCTGATGAAGTGGTTTCTTATAATGAAAGCTACCGCGCTACCAAGGAGACGACGATTGCCGTAGTTCCATTCGGCTATTTCGAAGGACTTGATCGGCGCTTGTCCAATAAGGCAGAGTTTTTAATTAATGGCGTCTCTGGCAGCTTCCTAGCGCCAGTGGCCGGAAAAATATGTATGAACCTATGTTGTCTTGATGTTGACGGAGAAATCGTTAAGAAAGGGGATATTGTTAATATTGTGTCTGATCGAAATAGTGACCCTAACTCTGTCCTTAATTTAGCTAGACAAATGAATACTGTTCCTCATGAATTCCTAGTGAAACTTCAGCCAGGCCTAAAAAGAGTGATTGTTCGTTAGTAATATTTTTTGTTAATTATGTCAAGAGAGATAACTTACCACAAAAAAATCAAAAAAGACTATCAGAGAAAGAATTTACATAATCCTTTCTTTCATAAACCCAAAAAGAAGGGAAACCCCCGATTAACTGGCTACTTAATAGTTTTTGGTTTCATTATTCTTCTAGTAATTATTTGGTTTTTTCTGGGTTCAAACACCTGGAGAATAGCCAATGTTAGAGTTGAGGGCTTAACCCGTGTTTCTGATACAGAAATTACTGACTTAATCTGGCAACAGACGCGTGAGAGGCGTTTTTTGGCCTTTAGACAGTCTAATTTATGGCTTTTTAAGAAAGATGAGGCTAGAGACAGTATTCTTAGTCTTTATAACTTTTCTTCGCTAGAAATAGCCAAAAAACCAGGAAAAACCTTGATTATAAAGGTTGGGGAACGGCCTTATGCTTTCATTTTCCAGGAGGGAATTAACTTTAATTATGCCTCCAGGGAGGCTGATATTATCAAAGAAACGATGGTTACCGAGGAGGATAAACTCAAGTACTTCATTTTAGAAAACAAAAATCCGGAAAGTTTAATTACTGAAAATAATAAAATAAAAATCGCTGAAAATTATTTAAGTTTTATTTTTACTTTATCCGAACTTTTAGCGGCGACGCCAGAAGTTGCGGTTGAGCGCTATATCATTGATCATGAATTTAATACTATTAAAGTTAAGTTTAAAGACGGTCCTGAGGTCTATTTCAACACCAAAACTGAGGCTAAGCCTCAGGTTGAACGCTTATTGCTTGTCAAAAGAGAGAAAATAAAGGATAATTTTAATAAGACTAATTATATTGATCTGCGTTACGGCGACAGAATCTTCATTAATTAAACAACTATATGGAAGGGGCTTTTAAAACATTTTTTACCTTAGCGGTCTTGGTTTTTTGTTTGGTAGTTATCGGAATCTTTCTAATTATTATTAAAGTAATTTTATTATTTGAACCCCAAGTCCAGTTAATGGGGCTGATTATTAGTTAAACGCTAACTGGCGGCCTTAAAGGCCGCTTTTGTATTGGGGCTTTACAGCTATTTTTATTATGATATAATGGAGTGTAAGAGATATTATACTCACTTACATCAAACCCGTTTTGGGGGCGAAAATCGCCTAAATTAACTATTATGGACAACTCCCTACCACTCCTTGATGATTTTCTTCTTAATCTCAAGGTTAATAATTATTCCCCGGAAACCATTTATAATTACGAACGGGACTTAAAAGTCTTTGAAAGTTTTTTAAAAGAAAATAAAATTAATTTTCCCAAGCTCACCAAGCGTGACATCTTAAACTACAAGGCCTTCCTCGTTTCCACTGACAGACGTACGGCTAATGAGGAGCTGGGTCAGAAGAGGCTTAACGCCTACTCGATTAACCGAATGCTTTCTGTTCTAAGGAGCTACTTTAAGTATTTAATTGAAATGGACTATGTCTGCCCACTACCACCAGACGTTATTAAGATGATAAAAGTTATAAAAAAGAAGTCGCAAGTTGCTGAACTCGATGAGTTTATTAAGCTAATTGAATTCCCTTCTAAAATCGAGACTGACAGGCGAGTAGCCATGAGAAATCGAGCGATGTTAGAAGTCCTGTTCTCTACCGGACTGAGAATTTCTGAACTGGTTAATATGAAAATGACTCAGATTGATAAAGCCGGAAGAATTTTCGTGTTAGGCAAAGGCAAGAAAGAACGCTTCGTATATTTAACCCCGCGAGCATTAAAAATCTTAAATGAATATTTAGATTCTCGGAGTGACGATTCCCCGTTTGCTTTTATTCCCTATCGCGGCCTTAACTCGAATCAACTTAAGAGTAAAAAGATATCGCCTAATTATTTACAAGCGAAGATAAAAAAATATCGGGAAATTTTAGGAATTAACGTCCCTGTATCCGCTCACTCTTTGCGCCATGGCTTCGCTACCTATTTAGCTGAGGCTGGTGCCAATCCGGCCGCTATTCAAGTTTTATTGGGTCACGAATCACTTGATACCACTACTCGTTATGTCCACGCCTCTGATTTATATGCAGAAAAGACTCAAAAACAGTTTCATCCCTTAAAGGATTAATCAATAACTAGTTGAACAGATAAAGATAAAAGAAAAGATGGAGGTGGTTATAAAAAATCGGCCAAAGGCCGATTTTTATTGTTTATAATTTAATTATAATTTAATTACAGTTTAATCGTTTCTTCTTTACTAAGGAAGATAATTTTCGGGATTAACTGGCAGACCGTCCTTTCTGACTTCAAAGTGAAGGTGCGGTCCGGTTGAAAAACGACCTGAGCCAACCCCACCAGGCATACCGCCAGTTCGACCAATTGCTTGTCCTTGAAGGACGTATTGATCAGTTTTTACAAACACCGCTGACGTGTGGCCGTAGACAGTAGCTAGACCATCACCGTGAATTAACATGATATAGGCGTAATTTCCATTACCATCGAATTTCACTTTAGCCACATACCCGTCGGCCGCCGCCGTGATAGTTGTTCCCTGCTTGGCCCTGATATCGACCGCCGGATGCTCGCCAATAATGTTGCGATATGGGTAATCAGAATCATGGAAAGTTGAGACAATAACGTTTTTAGGAACCGGCCACGCAATAGTGTTATTACCAGAATTTAACTTTTGCTGGTCTTTTTGGGACATCTTTTGTCTGATGAGTCTCTCGGCGCTAGCAATTTCGGCCGCCGCTTGTTCTTGTTCGCGCTTGGCTTGCAGGAGGAGATTTTGGTATTCTTTTTCTGATGCTCTGGTTTCCTGAAGAATGAAAGTCTTGCTTTCCTGCTCATAGGCGAGACCACTCTTTTTTTCTTCTAATTTCTTCTGGAGACTGCTTAGCTCCTTGGCTTTATCCTCAAGGGCTAATTTATTTTTTTCCAAACGCTCTTTATCCTGACGTAAATCTTCAACACTAGCGCCAATCTCTTCATTAGTGTCTTCTAAATATTTAGCTTGGTTTAGAAACTCAGAAAGTGAATTATTTAAAAGCAGCATTTCTAATACTGAAACTTGGTCTTGCTTATAGACAAGGCGAAGAAGATTAGCGATATGTTGTTTTTGTTTTTCAATTTGAGCATCAAGCCCGGCACTATCCATTTCAATTTTTTGTACTTCTAGTCCAGTTTTATCAATCTCTAGGGCGGTCTCTTCAATATCTAGCTGAGCTTTAGCTAGGCGGTTTTCTAGAAGTGATAGTTGATTGGTTAAATTAACCCGGTCCTGGCGCTTGGCTTCAATTTGGGCCTGATATTCTTGTTGTCTCGCCTTTAGGCTGTCAATTTGTTTTTTCTGATTAAGGATTTTTTGATTAAGAGCTTCAATTTCCGCATCAACACTGCCGGTTTGACCAAAAACCAGCGTTCCGGCTGGGATTAAACCAGCGATAATGAGAGTAAGAATGGATATTTTAAGAGTTTTATTTTTCATGTTTTAGTATTATAACATATTTTAGATTATTTGTAAAATCTAAAATAAAGACTATTTTTTCTTTTATTTTAGCGCTTTTTCAAGGCGACTTAAAGTCTCTTCCCTACCTAAAGCCCCGGCGATCTCAAATGGACCAGGACTATTTTTGAGTCCGCTAAGAGCTACTCTAAGAGGCCATAAATAGTCGCCATTCTTTCGGCCACCTTCCTTAATCCAGGCTAAAATAGTCTCTTCTAAATGTTCTTTGGTCCAATTTTTTTCAATAATCTTTTGAAGTTCAGCTGCTATTTCTTTCAAATTATTCTTGGCAGTTTCAAGTGGCATTTCTTTCCAACAAAGTAGGTTCGGCTCATAGGAAGGAAGGTTAAATAGAAAAGCGGTTAAGGAAGTAATATCCTCTAATTTTTTTAACCGGTCTTTAGCGAGTGCCAAATAGCTTTCTAGTTTTTCTTTTTCAGGAATAGTAACTCCGGTAGCCTTTAGATACGGTTCACACAAAACAGCCAGTTCGCTTAAACTTTTTTGACGCAAATAATAGCCGTTATAGTAATCCAGTTTTTCGACATCAAAAATTGCTGGGCTAGCCCCTAAACCTTCGAGGGAAAATTCTTTTTCTAGTTCCGCTAAAGAATATATTTCTTTATCATTTTTTCCATGCCAACCAAGGAGGGCGGAAAAATTAATAATTGCTTCTGGTAAATATCCTTTATCGCGATATTGCTCCACGAAGACATCTCCTTGGCGTTTACTTAACTTCCCACCCTCTTTATTAAGAATTAAAGGTAGATGAATATATTTAGGTGGCGTCCAGCCGAAAGCCTGAAAAAGAAGAATATTTTTAGGAAAAGACGGCAACCATTCATCACCTCTCGTTACATGAGTGATTTTCATTAAATAGTCATCGACAATATTAGCAAAGTGATAGGTAGGAACG
>CAYPWC010000051.1:0-4802 GCA_964414335.1 uncultured Gammaproteobacteria bacterium
TAAAATATTGAGTGACGGGCCAGCTGTATCCTTAAATGGATCACCAACCATGTCACCGGTAATAGCGGCCTTATGTGCGGCGGAATTTTTTCCGCCAAACATTCCCGCTTCAATATACTTCTTGGCATTGTCCCAAGCTCCCCCAGCATTAGCCATGAAGACCGCTTGGCAGAACCCAGAAGCGAGCGAAGCGAGGAGAAACGACAGGATCATTGCGGGGCCACCAAAAATGGCAACGGCAATTGGAATCAGAATAACAAGCATCGCTGGAACAACGCTGTATTTCTGAGCGGCTCTGGTGCTAATATCAACACAGCGTTGATAGTCAGGAGCGCTTTTCCCTTCCAGAATTCCTAATTCCGCAATTTGGCGTTTTATCTCGGCGATCATAATGAAAGCCGCATCACCAACAGCTTTTAGGAGCTTGGCGGAAAACAGCCATGGAACAGCTACCCCCAACATGAGACCGGAAATAATCCAAATATTATTAATATCCAGATTAATTCCTTCAGTCGGAATTTCAAATTTTATCATCGCTCCATGCACTGTGTGCCAGAGAGCATTGATAAGGGCAATCGCCGCAAAAGCAGCTGAGCCAATAGCGTAGCCTTTCCCGGTAGCCGCCGTGGTATTACCTAGTGAATCTAGGCTATTGCCAATCTTGGCTCTTTCACCTTTAATACCGCTCATCTCAATAAGCCCCTGGGCATTGTCGGCAATTGGACCAAAGGCATCGACTGTAAGTGTAATAGGTAAAGTCGAGAGCATTGCCACCGCTGCCAAACTGACGCCATAGATACCGAGATTATAATCACCTGACCCGCCCACAAAAAAGGCGGCCAACATTCCCCCGACAAGCACTAAGGCGGTTGCCAAAACGCTTTTCATCCCCAAACTAATTCCTTCAACCACCACACTCGGGTGACCACCAGTCGCTTTTTCAGCTAACTTCTTCACCGGATTGTAGTTAGTGCTAGTGTAGTATTCAGCTACCCAAGCAATCGCATTGCCAGTGATGAGTCCGAAAAGGACTGAAAAAAATAGCCCCCAAGAATGGAGAGAGTAGTAAATAATTACCGCACTGCCAGCGGCAATTAAAGCTGAGGTTAAATATATCCCTCGACGGACGCCGTTAAGAAGTCCTTCGTAATTATTGGACTTAATACTTGCCAAGCCAATGATTGAGGCAAATATTCCTAAGGCTGATATCGCCAAAGGAATCATCACGAGAATTGAGGCGGTAATAGCCGCCCCGAACACCATGTTAAACGAGGTAAATGATTGATACCCCGCTTCCATGGCCGCAGCGTTACCACCAGCGAAAGATTCATTTAGATCTTGTCCCATGCCAGCCACATCACTAGCATTATCGCCAACGTTGTCAGCAATGGTTGCTGGATTACGAGGGTCATCCTCTTCTAATCCATACTCCCCTTTGCCTACGATGTCAGCCGCAAAGTCAGCGGCTTTAGTGAATATCCCTCCCGCAACTCTAGCCATAAAAGCCATGAAAGAGGCGCCAAAGGAGAAAGTAATTACAGTACTAGTAATCACTTCCATTAATTCACTTTCGCCGATTCCTGGGCTTAGGAGGTATATAAGGCTATACCACAAAGCCAAATCAAGCAGGACGAAGCCGCAGACTGAAAATCCCATCACCGCGCCCCCATTTAAGGCCGAACGAAAAGATTTATTCAGTCCAAATTTTGTTTGGTAGGCAGTAATAGCGTTAGCCCTCACGGCTGCTGTCATCCCGAAATAGGCGGAGAGGGACGAAAAGAACGCCCCTGTTAACACCGCAAACGGCGTATACCAGGAAATGAAATTTTTACTCGCTAAAAAAATTAGCAACATAAAAATAACTCCAATCACTGCGCCTGAGGTCAGGTACTGACGCTTAATAAAACTCAGCACTCCCGACCTGATATAGCCGGAAATCTCTAAAAGTTTAGGTTCGGCAACTTCCTGTCGCCTGAGCCATCTCTTTTTTAGTATCACCATTACCAGTGAGGTAATCGCCGATACGAACAGAATTAACAAGTTCCATTTTTCCATGGTTTCTGCTTTTTGGTTTATATTTTTATATGTTGTAAAAGTTCTAAAGACAGGCAAAGCCTTCATAGTTTTTTACCTTAAATCAGAGATAAAGTCAATTCCTAAAATAAAAATCACCCTAGGCGGGGCGATAATTATCTAAACTGATTATTATGATTATTTTTTATTCCAGAAAGCGGCTAAAAAAGTGGCTATGGGCATTGAGAGCATTACCCCAATGCTACCCACTAAAGTCCTCACAATTTCCGTGCTCACTACTTCCGTGTTCACCAAGCGACTAAACGTTACCCCCGAGTCTTGATTTAAAATAAACAAAAGAAGAAGTGGCAGAGCGGCTCCGGCGTAAGTTAGAAAAAGTGTATTTACAATTGCCCCTAAATGCGTGTTACCAACTTTATAGGCCAGACTAAAAACTTTTTTAGGGGGCAAGCTAGGATTAGCCTCTCTAATTCTGGCGACTGCCTCCACTTGGCCAACCACAATATCGTCTAAAACCCCAATAGCCCCGATAATAAAACCAGCGAGAAGTAAACCTTGAAAATTTATCTCCACGCCCGTCGCCCCGATTAAAAACGATGCCTCTTCTTGAGCTAAACCGCTAAGACGAACTAATTTAGTAAAGATAACTGATAGTCCTAATGTCACTAAAAGCGAAAACAGAACGGAAAGAATTGCTAAATGTGACTTCCGGTTAACCCCCTCAGTTAAATAAATAATCGCTGCTAAAATTGCAACACCGCCGATTAAACTAATTAAAAAAGGATCGCGCCCTAAAAGAATCTGCGGGAGAATAAATTTAATAATTACTACAAAGCTAAGCACTAGACCAATCAAGGCTTTTATCCCCTTGAAGCGGCCGACTAGAAGCACTACTAAAACAAAGGCGATAAGAAGAATTAATAAACTATTTCCTCGGACAAAATCAACTACATAGAAAACTTCTTGACCAGACTCATCAATGAAGCGGTCAACAAAAACCTTGTCACCAACTTGATACAAACTTCCGCTTATCACTTCCACTTCTGTTATTCCTTGGTAGACAATTTCCTTGTCTTTAAATTCTCCTTCCAGTCCCCGAAGTTTTAAATTTTGTTGAGCAAACTGCGATCCGTCATCTCGAACCTTTTCTTCCTGCTGAATAATTTCAATTACCTTAGCCTTAAAAATTTCCTGATTTAAATCCATTCCTTCAGCTCTACAAAAACCAGGCACCAGTAGCAGAAAGATAAATAAGCTAAAAAAAATCTTTTTAATAGTTCTCATAATATTAATTTAAGTTCTAATAAAATAGCATATTTAGAGGTGATTTGTAAACGTTTGGGAAATAAAAAAGGAAGTGTTAATTCACTCCCTTTATTTCTATCTTCCCGTCTTTAGTCCCCATTTCAGAAAATACTTCAAACAAGAAGCAATCTGAATCCTAAATAGCTCATCGCGGAAGATCGCTTGATACCAGGGGTATCTAGCAGTCTGACGGGCGCATTCATGAATGAAGACAGCCCGCGGATTATAGACAACTTTATAACCTTTCCGCCAAGCTGTCCGACAAAAATCAGCGTCTTCATAATACATGAAATACCTATCGTCAAAAAACATTTGGTATTTCTTGCCCTTTTTCAGCTTCAAGGTTTTCCTAAACATTAAAGCTGAACCAGTGAGCCAGTCAACTTCCCGAATTTTATCATGACTATCTAAGGCCATTAAATAGTCACTGATCATTTCCGGGAAATATCTACCGAGAAATGTTCTTCTTAAAATCGGCATACAAAGTCGGGGGAGCCTTAAACAAGAATACTGCAACTCTCCTTGCAAATTAACTTGCTTGGGCCCCACCACGGCCACTGTCGGGTGAGAAACAAGATAGTCAAGTAGAATCTTGACTGATCCTGGAGTGACTTCAATATCCGGATTTATCACCAGAATATATTTCGCGTCACTACCATTAATTCCCCAATTATTTCCCCTTGCCAGACCTTCATTGACATGGCTGGTAATCATCCGCCGACACTGGGATGAATTAAAGAATTCTTGCAAATCCTCTCTCGATCCATTTTCCACTAACGTAATCTCATAACTAAAGTTATGGTTACTAAGATCGCGTAGAGACTCCAAGCATTTCCTGAGCTTCTCTTTCGTTTTATAGTTAACAATAACTATCGAAAGATCAAGCTCTTCTCTTTCTACGGAACAACCATCTATTTCCATCTTCCCTCCTTGTTTTTTATTTTTAGTTTTTAAAGTAACAGCAAAATATATCACAATTTAACTAATTGTGTCAACTGTAATTAAATAAGTGTTACTTTAAAAAATTTAACCCCATTACCTATCCCACTTAAAATTATTACCAAAGCTTCCCCACTTAGCAGTTTCCAAATACTGCGGCTTATCTAGCTCCAAGAAATTAATAACCCCACGAGGACTAAGATCGTAACCGGTGACTTTTAGCTCAAGAGCGGGTTTAGTCTTTCTAATAACTTTTGCCGTTGCCATGACTGGCTGAGAAACCCCAATAGAATAGGCTATTTTTACCAACACTTCTTGAGCCTTATATTCTTTCAATAAATCAACCGCAATTTTTCGGGCCATATAGGCACCGGAGCGATCAACCTTAGTGGCGTCTTTTCCCGAGAAAGCGCCGCCGCCAAGAGGAATCTGCGGGCCATAGTTATCGCAAGCTAGTTTGCGCCCAGTAACTCCAGTGTCTGGCCTAAAACCACCCTGAGACCAATCACCAGCTGGATTTAGAT
>CAYPWC010000052.1:0-4751 GCA_964414335.1 uncultured Gammaproteobacteria bacterium
AAGCCTTGCTGGGCTTGCCGAAATTACGGTTCCAGCCCGAGGTAGCCCGCAGATTGTAAATAGCTCTAATATTATGAATTTTGAAGATAATATAAATATAAAAAAAGAATTTTTACCCATCAACAAGGAAATGCTGGTTTGTTTGGATGATTTAAATAAAAAGTTAACAGAGGCCTCGATAGAAAACAGAGTTGTTGGTGGCTGGGCGATAGAAGGATTAAGAGGAAAATTAACCAGAGAGCATCATGATGTAGATTATTTAATAGATATTAATTGCAAAAACAAATTAATTGATACTTTGAGCGAAGAGGGCTTCGAAATTATAGGAGGGTGGAGCGATGAAGATGGAATAGTAAATCAGTACAAGCATAAGATAATTGGTAGAAAAGGTGAAATGGATATTGATTTTGTGTTTATGTGCATTGACTATGATAGACAGGAGGTTAATATCAAATCGTTTGATAAGTATAAATTTCCGCTTGATTATTTGAATGGCGGAGAGGCTTCGGTTAATTTGCAAGGCAATATTTATAATTTCAATATTGTTAGGCCAGAACTTTTATTGTCTATTAAGGCAGGTGACGAGAGAAATAAGGATAATGATTATAAATATTTGCTCGACTTGATTGGTGAAGAAAAATCATTACAGATTATAAATAAATACAAATTTGATTATACAGAATTTAGAAATGAAACAACCAAATAATCTAATTTTAAAAATTATTTATATTTATTAGCTTTTTTGAACATCTCAGTTCTAACAACGTCTATGACACCCCGCAGTAAGTCAAAAATAAGGTTTAGCCTTATTTTTTGGTGTCAAAAAGTTCCAACGCTGAGCAGGGAGTAAGTGAAAATATTGCTAAATAGTGGTGTATTTTATCTAATGTTTATATAAATATGGTGAGTTCCAAGGTGGTTAATTTTATGTATCTATTGACATATTTTATAAAACATGATAATATTCAATTAGTTATTTAAAATCTACATACAGTATCAACCTTATTTTGCGGAAGCGGCATAATAAGTATCAGGCTTAAAGGGAAAGCCAAGCGATTGAAAAATGAAAAATTCAGAAATTTTAAAAGGCTTAGAGGTTGCTTACAACGCAACATTTTCTCAAGAGTATCCACATTTTAATGGCTCCGATCTTCAATCGGAAGCATTTGGAAGAATTCTTCATGAATTAGTTTTAAGAGTTCCCGATAGGAGTTCTTATGCTTTTTCGGTTAAGAATGAGGGTGGATCATGGGCAACATTCATTTGTCCTTGTTTGCCTGGTGGGTATATACCAGGCTCAAAAGAAATGCGAGTTGGGAATAGAGTAAGCGTTCTCCTCCACTGGGGAATGAAGTATCAATTTCTAGACGACCTTTCTTCTTGGGGGCATGAAAAATGTCCTTACAGAATAGACGACGTGGACTACTCGGTGGTGGAGAAATTCATCAAAGAGTATGAAAGTAATTATTGGCTTCTTTACGACACAATAGTAAAATACAAGGAAACCGAAAAATGGAGTGTTGATGATGTAAAAAATTCTTATGAATAATTCTTAGGTAATAATTTGTTCATTAAATTATTCCTCTGAAGACCGTATATAACCAAAACGGTCTTTTTTTTATTTATTAACGCATATAAACGTTCCAACATCGTCCCACCCTCTCCGCAGATTGTAAATAGCCCTAAATACGGGCTATTTTTGATAGGGAGAATTGAACTTTGGAACGATTGGTGCTAATATTTAAGTAATTAAAAGAAATATGAAAATAATAATAAGAGAGGCCAACGCAAAAGATTCAAATGATATTCTTCGTTTGAATTTAATCTTATTTAAGAAGGAATTCAATGAGTTTGATAAAACGCTAAATATTAAGTGGACGTACAGCCAAAAAGGGAAAGATTACTTTAATAAAAGAATTATCGGTAAAGATGGCTTTGTTGCCGTAGCATTAAGTAATAACGAAGTTATTGGTTATATTTGTTGTGGTCTACACGATGATAGTACTAAAATAGCTAAAAAAGCTGAATTGGAAAATATGATGGTGGCCGAAGAATACAGAGGGCAGAAAATCGGTTCAAAATTAGTCAAATTATTTTTTGAATGGTGCAGGACTAAAAAAGTAAAAAATATATTAGTAACAGCCTCGGCGGATAATTTAGCTGGAATTGGATTTTACAGGAAACAAGGTTTTCGTGATTATGATTTGACCTTAGAGAAGAAATTAAAATGAGTTTGGTTTAATATCGTTCCAACTACATCCCACCCCCTCCGCAGAACGGGACGAAGTGAGTCTAAAAGCTCGCTTCGTCCTTTTTTATTGACATTTTTACCAGTTCGAACGTGGCAATTTTGGCGTTTAGGAGTTCGCGATTATTTTCTATTGGAAGTAGCCATTTGAACGCTAATATTTCAAGTTTTTTGTCTTCAAGGAAAAAGTTCGAACCGAAATTGCGTATTTTTAGGATTTAGAGATTTATGGTAGAATAATTTTGTATGGACAAAAACACCAAAAATAATTATGCCTTTATTGATAGTCAGAATTTGAATTTAGGCATCAATAAATTAAACTGGAAACTTGATTTCAAGAAGTTTCGCGTTTATCTCAAAGAGAAATATAAAGTTTCTCAGGCATTTTTGTTTATTGGGTTTATTCCAGAAAATCAGGACTTATATTATTCCTTGCAAAAAGATGGTTATATCTTAATTTTTAAACCAGTTTTATTTAATGGCGAAAGGCAGCCAAAAGGGAATGTTGATGCCGATTTAGTTTTACAGACAATGATTGAGTTAAATAATTTTGACCAAGCCGTTATTGTTTCTAGCGATGGCGATTTTTATTGTCTAGTGAAATATCTGTATGAACAAGGGAAGTTATCTCGAGTTATTAGTCCTGACGTAAAAAACTGTTCAAAATTATTGAAAAAGACCGCTAAGGAAAAGATAGTCTTTATGGATAACTTAAGAAATAAGCTTGAATATATAGCTAAAGAAAAAAGCACCGCTTAAAGACGAAACTTTAAGAGGTGCTTTTTAATAGAAATTCTATTATTAATATAGCATAGATAAACTAAAAAAGCAAATATGTTATCCAATAATGTAAAATTAGTAGTTTTTGTTCCAACTTCACGCGCTGATATAGTTAGGCAAGCTTTAGGAGAAGTAGGGGCCGGAAAAATAGGGAACTATGATTTTTGTTCATTCTCTTCTCGGGGTTTTGGTCGTTTTAAGGGCAACGAATTTTCTAATCCGGCCATTGGTGATGCTGGTAAATATGAAAAAGTTGAAGAGGAACGCATTGAGGTAGTATTGCCCAGATCTATTCTTAATAAGGCGGTCGCAGCGATGAAGAAAGCTCATCCGTATGAAGAAGTGGCATTTGATGTGTATCCCTTGGAGGATTTAAATTAGTTCGAATAGCGTCCCACCCTCTCCGCCAAAATAATTTAGTACCAGATAGATCTGGTTACTTATCTGGTAATAGATAAAAATATAAAGAACTTGCTTAATGGCAAGTTTCTTTATTATTTAAAAGAATTAACAAAAACTAATTAAAATTATATAGTTTACTATTAGTTTTTTAAAATATTAATAACCAAATAAGATTATAGATCATGAAAATCAGTAAATCAGATTTAAGGAGATTATCCTTGGCAATGGAAAGCAAAAACCTGACCATTAATCAGGTTATTAAAACCATTGAAAACGATGGTGTTATAAGGGAAGGTCTTTCCAGAATTACGGATGATGTTTTTTTAGAAGTTGATTATACCAAAACCGTTGAGCAAGTCATTGCCGGTAGCAACTATGAGTGGAAAGTTACTGGGATTAACTCCGAAAATTTTCCTATTTCTCCGGAGATGGTTGGAAAAAAAGTAGTGGTGCCCGCCGCTATATTTTGGCCCAATTATGATATTAGTTCAGAGGAGATAGTCTCTGAACTGGACAAAGTCGGTTACCGCCCGGCCACCCTAATGGAACTATTGTTCCTGAGGATTTTATTTCCTAGGCTTCAGGGGCAGTTTATAGTTGTCGCCCCCGGTTCCATTTGGTGCGATGATAAACGAAGCCAGAGTGTGCCATATTTAGATGTGGTGGGATTTAAATACGGACTGGGGCTAGTTTGTCCCGATGATAAATGGGGTAATTTTTATTATTTCCTGGCCGTTCTCAAGTAGTCACCCGTAGACCGGTTAGCTGAGTTTTCTTGGCCACCAGGCTTGCCGCTTCCAAACTCTTAACCCGCTTTAAAATTAAGCGGGTTTTTTTATTGATTTTCCCCCTTATTTATGGTACTTTAGGAGTGAATATAAATATATGATTAGAGAAACAATGGACATAGGTTTCGAGAAAAATATTAAAAATATTTTCTCTTTATCTCCAGATATTGAAAAATTCGGGGGAGTTCAAAAGTTTGTTTTGTTAAAGTACCAGGGGAAACACTATCTTGGTAGCCTTCCTGAGGCCAGTCATTCTAGTATTTTAGAGACGATGACTGGGGGTCGGACTGAAGGTATAGAGGTTTTAGGGGGAGGGGCATTTACCTTTTTTAATAATGAAATCGTTATTGATAGTAATTTTAAATCTTCAAAACTAGGGCCGATTCAAATTAAAGACAGTGAATTAATTGAAGTTATCGAGACAGTTGTTGGGAGTAAATACCGCGTGACAGTCAGCGGATAATTATTATATTAATACTATGTTCACCAAACCATTTAAAGATCTTTCTCGCCATGACGCCCCCATTGCCGGC
>CAYPWC010000053.1:0-4748 GCA_964414335.1 uncultured Gammaproteobacteria bacterium
GGAAATCGGGCTCAAGAGATAATTTACTAATACTAGCTATTTTCTAACAAAGGGAAAAGTAGCATAAGTTGCCTTAGTGCCAAGCTCCGCTTCAATCGCCAGAAGACGATTATATTTAGCGGTTCTTTCACTTCGGGCCGGGGCGCCGGTTTTAATCTGACCAGTGCCCATGGCAACCACTAAATCAGCGATAAAAGTATCTTCAGTTTCACCGCTACGATGAGAAATAACGGCTGTCATGTGATTAGCCTGCGCTTTATTAATTGCCTCAATCGTTTCTGATAAAGTACCGATTTGATTAAGTTTAATTAAAATTGAATTAGTCGTTCCCTCTTTAATTCCTCGCTCTAGTCGACTGACGTTAGTGACATAGAGATCATCGCCCACCACTTGCACCTTATTATTAAACGCCATTCTAAAATCTTTAAATCCTTGCCAATCATCCTCAGCTAAAATATCTTCAAAAGATAATAACGGATGACGGGTAGCTAATTCTTGATAGAAGGCGATTAACTCCTGGCTTGATAATGTTCGGTTTTCTTTATTTAAATGATACTTACCATCTTTGAAAAATTCAGTTGCTGCCGCATCAATGCCGAAAACAATATCTTTCTCTAGTTCATAACCCGCGTTCTTAACCGCCGCCGTTAAAAGTTCAAATGCCTCTTCATTAGTTGAAACCGCTGGAGCAAATCCGCCTTCATCACCAACACTAAGATTATAGTTTCTTTCTTTGAGAATCTTTTTCAGATGTTGATAAATTTCCGCACACATTCTCACGGCATCGGCAATTGTCTTGGCGCCCACTGGAAGAATCATGTATTCCTGAATATCCGTCGCCCAGTTAGCATGTTTACCACCGTTTAGAACATTCATCATTGGAACTGGTAATTCATATGTTCCAGAGAAATTCGGATTAAAGCGACTAAGATATTCATAGAGCGACTTACCAAAACTATTTGCTGCCGCCCGTGCACAAGCTAGCGACACGCCTAAAATAGCATTCGCCCCTAACCTGGCTTTATTCTCTGTCCCGTCAAGATTAATCATGATTTCATCGATCTTTTTTTGATCCTCAACTTCTTGACCAATTAAAGCCGGGGCAATTAAATCATTAATATTACTAATGGCTTTCAAAACTGAAGCGCCGCCATAGAGACTCTTATCGCCATCACGTAGTTCGACCGCTTCATAGCTTCCCGTTGAAGCTCCGCTAGGCACGGCCGCCCAACCCGTTATACCGTTTTCCAAAGTAACGGTAGCGGCTAAAGTTGGGTTCCCTCTTGAATCAAGAACTTGGAGAGCGGTAATTTTTTGGATTTTCATATTATTTTAGTTAACGCTATAAATCTTATGAATATAGCTTTCTGTGTGTTTAATTACTTTTTTTAAAGTCTTCACCGCCTCTAAAGCATAGTCACCGACGGTAGTTTCGTCAGATAACATTACCATGTCAGCTCCATCAAAAACAGCATTAGCGATATCGCTAATTTCCGCTCTAGTCGGATGGGGGTTTTTAATCATTGAGGTCATTACCTGAGTGGCGAGAATCGTTGGCTTACCATGCCAATGAGCGTGACGAATTAAATTCTTCTGAACAATCGGTAGCTCTTCAATTGGCACTTCAATTCCCAAATCTCCCCGCGCGACCATAATCACGTCAGAAGCAACAATAATTTTATCAATATTTTTAAGGGCAATTCCTCTTTCAATTTTAGAAATTATTTTCACCTGACTCTTCTTGCCCAAAAGTGCCCGGAGCCGCTTCACGTCATCGGCTGTTTGCACAAATGACAAGGCCACATAATCCATACCGGCCTTTAAACCAAATTTAAGGTCCGAAATATCTTTTTTGGTAAGTCCACCTTTTTTAATGTTAGTGTTAGGGACATTAATTCCCTTGTTAGAACTAAGGACGCCACCGTTAATAACTTTCGCCGTAATCACCTTATTTTTAATTTCTAAAACAATCAGTTCAATCGCGCCGTTACATAAAAATAGTGGCTCACCCTTTTTCATGTACTTATATAAATCCGGATTATCAATTGGAATAATTCCTCCTGAGCGATAGGGAGTTTTAGAATAGGAAAACTTATAGATTTCATCGACATGAAGCATAATGCCGTCTGTTGGCATTTTACCCACTCTAATTCTTGGCCCCTGAAGATCGAGCATTAAAGAAACCTGAGTGTTGTTTTTTTTGTTATAGCTATCGACAGTGTTCTTGATTTTCCGATACTGCTGATAAGTCGCATGCGAGAAATTAACCCGAAGCATGTCAACGCCTGACTCCATTAAGACGGTAAGCATTTCCGGGGACTCAGTCTTCGGACCGACGGTAGCAACGATTTTTGTGTTCATATTGTTTTTATAAATAATTCATCTTAGGCATAAATAGTATAAAGCAAATCTTAGTTTTTGCCAATATTCTTGGGATTTAAAAAAAGACCGTAGATTTTACTCCACGGTCAGTTGTTTCATTTTTCGTAGTCAGATTATTTCTGCCTGACGAATCTTCTTAGGAACCAGGACCTTCCTTGACGTTTACATTCCTCTTTTAAATCCTTTTTAATATTTCGAGGATTATTATAGAGGTCATTTAAATGCTCAATGAAGGCCTCCCTTTCTTCATTCGTGGCTACTCGGTCTAAGATATAACCAATGTCTTGACCATTAATCTGAATAACCCAATCATCCTGCTCATGAGCCCTTTGATTAATTGTGTTAGGGGCGCAATTGCCATAATAGTTGATGAGATCTGTTTTATAACCAAGCTGCTCAACTATTTTTAGAAACGAGCAATTAGTGTTGAGATAAACTAACTTTTTTGAAGGTAGCATCACTTGGACGGCTGTTCCTTCTCCGAAAACTCCTTTCATTCCTATTAAACTATTATTGTTAAATTACTATTTCAATAAACAAATTATACCATATTGATGTTTATATGTCAATAGATGGAAACATATTGTGCGATCAAATGATAATTTTTTAGCTAATATTAAAAAGGCTCTACATTATAGTAGAGCACAATCAGAAATAAAATGTTTTCAGTTTATGATTATTTTATTCTAATTTTAGAATAATTTCTTCATATTCCTTTGCCTTAGGCATCGCTTCAATAAATTCTGATGCCCGCAAGCCATTAATTCTAACATCAAAGCCTTGATAAATTGCTTGATTAAGATCCCCATGAGAATCTCCGGTAACATATTGGACTAAAACATTAGGCCAACCTAACTCCTTCACTTTTCGGGCTGCGGGCGAGATTATACTAAGAAAAATAATTTTCCCGTCTGGCGTGGTTACCCGATAAACAAACCCCGCTTCCAGGCGCCTTTCTTTTGTCATTTTTTCCTCCTTTTTTAGGTATTTATCTTTTTTCATTATTAAGTTGTCAAAGAAACATCACCAGGATATCGCACTAACATTTTCTTGTCAATTATTAGAGATAATAATTAAGGCGACTGTTGACATTTAAGATAAATTATATTAATATAAAAAGTTAATAATCGTAAATTAAAAACTAAATAATAATGGAAAAACTTCTTAGAAGCGGCGGCTACTTAGTCATCGCGATTGCCTTATTTGGAGCTCTGGTTTCCGGGCTCAATACCCTCGTCTGTTTAACTGACGGCCTGGATGTCGATAACCGAGGGAGTCTAATCAACATTGACCGAAACCCAGAATTCTTCAGTAGCCCTAATCCGGTCGTCCATGCTCTCCTCTTCGCTCCTAGATGGATTAACCAAACATCCTACAAAGAAAAGAGCTACTACGGACTAGGAACAAATGATCAGTATTTGGTATTTAATCAACTGATCGGACTCCTGGTTTTTCTAGGGTTATTTCTAGCTATTGGCGCCCTGAGTTACTTATCAGAGCAAAAAGGTTTTGTTTGCTCTACAGGCTGCCTCCTCCTCTGGCTATTTATCATCTACTGGGCGATTCCCGCTCTTTGGGTAATTCATCAGTGGGTAATGGGCGAAAGACTCCATATCTTCCTTTAAAAAAATCAGTGGTTATGAAAAAAGAGGTAAAGAAGATGCTAGTCGGTTTTGAACCGAGCATCATGCAATCCAGCCAAGAATTTTTGCGCTGGTTAGTCAGCTCCGGAAGAAACCAGGGCCTCTTCTTTAACTCAAACGAAGAAGAGACAGCTAGACGATATGCAGAGGACTTTAGTCCAGAACTTATCAGACAGATATTCTGTTGCCGCTTAGCCCAGCTTTTGAGAATTTCTCGTGATGATTACCAAGCAGAACTAGTTGCTAAGGCAATTGCCGAGAAAGAAGGAATACAAAATCTTCCAGTCGCTCTTCTCGAGCCATCCTGGCAGGCGCTAACGGAAATATTGAAAATAAAAAAAGAAATTTGGCGCTTAGAAAAACCCGAAGACAGAAATTTCTGTCATGAGCTTCTACGCGCTAGCGCTGGAGCGATTGGCGACCTCGTCACTTTTGTTTGTAAACTACGAACCCAGGTAAATTAGCCTGGGTTTTTTATTTAAAAAGCCTGACGTTTTGTCAGGCTTATCTTTATCTAAAAGATTACATAGTGGAGCCACACAGTTACTGGTGCCGTTAAAATCGACACGGTTACCATGAGCTTCACTAAAATATTGAGTGACGGGCCAGCTGTATCCTTAAATGGATCACCAACCATGTCGCCGGTAATCGCTGCTTTGTGAGCAGCGGAGTTTTTTCCGCCAAACATTCCCGCTTCAATATACTTCTTGGCATTGTCCCAAG
>CAYPWC010000054.1:0-4576 GCA_964414335.1 uncultured Gammaproteobacteria bacterium
CATTTTCATCTACTGTAAAAGTCAGAATAATTGAACGTCTTGTTGAATCTTGGAGGCGTTTTTGATTTGAGGTTTATATTTTTTAGCAGTTTCTAGAATTTGTTCTGTTCGTTCGGGACGTTGATAGGTGAGGGCTAAATTATAGAGAGACTCCTCATCTACACCAGTTTGAAGAAGCTCTTCTATTTTCTTGGCGGCTTCTTTATCAGAAGAACTTGCTTGAAAATGTGTTATTACCTTTTTAGTTAAAAGAGATTCATCTTTTTCTAATTCTTGGTGCAAGAACTTTAGAATAATAGTTAGAAGCTTCAGTCCGCGCTCTTCTTGAGAGATAATTTCTGGCATGGGCATGACCTCAAAATTAGGCTTTTCTGTTTCGATAATTTTAGTTCTTTCCCAGTCAGTAGGGACAAGAGAGATAATTTTTTTATTTTCAAAATCGACATTAAACACCATGTCTTTTAGTTTCCAGGGGCGAATAACGCCTGCCTGATCAAATTTGATTTTTAGTTCATTCATCTTTTGTTCAGCTTCAGCGGTTAGAGCGGCAGCATCTTTTTCAGAAAAATGGTTATTATCGCTATTAAAAATATCTTTTTCTGACCAGCGAATTCCGGGAATCCGTTCCATAATTATGAGATAGTTATTAGCTTGTTCGGCTTTGGCAATTGGTCTAGCCGCCGGGAGACCCATTTGAGAAAGTTTTTCAAGTAGGTGGTATTCATAGAAAGGGTCGTTTGAGTCTCTTATTTCCCCTTTGGCGGTATTTACCTTTTTCCCGACAACTAATAATTCTTCGCCTTTAGTGCTTTTCCAGCTAGGCAGGTCTTTAACGGCATTTGGATCTTCACGGACTACGCCGGCTTCGTTGTATTTAGTGTTTCCAAGTTTAATATTTTTTCCTTGGCCATTAAAATAGCTGAAGGGGTTTTTAAGAAACTCCGGCGGGATAAAATCAGAAAATTTGGAATCAAATTCAACTTTAGCTTCGGGAAGGTAATCAGGAATATTAATTTGTTGATTAAAAAATCTTTCCATAGCCACCTTATTAATAGAGCTTATTTGCGGAGACGAGAGGATTCGAACCCCTGATACCCTTTCGGGTATACCGCATTTCGAGTGCGGCGCATTCAACCAGCTCTGCCACGTCTCCGTTATTTTTTAAGTAAGGCCGTCACTTCCTGCGGGGTGAGATAATCCCACTTACCTTCAGGGAGATTTCCCAGGCTAAGACCACCTAAACCAATTCTTCTTAGATCAACTACTTGAGTGCCAAGTTTAGAAAACATTCGTCTAATTTGTCTCTTTTTTCCCTCGTTTAAGGTTATTATAAAAACCCCATTTTGTAAATATTTTGCTTTGGCCGCTTTTACCACGCCATCACCATCACCGATATCAATGCCGGTGAGTAAATTTTTAATAACGAGTTCGGGATTAATAACCTCATCCTTAACTTTTACCTCATAATCTTTTTCGTTGGCAAATCGAGGGTGGGATAGCTTTAGGGTTAAGTCGCCGTCATTGGTGACGAGGACTAGTCCGCGACTATCTTTATCAAGACGACCAACGGCGAAAAGTCGTAGATCAAGATCAATTAAATCAAAGATATTTTTTTCTTTGGCAAAATGGCGATTAGTACACGTGTAGCCAATCGGTTTGTTAAGCATGATATAGGTTTTCTTTGGAGCATTGCCCAGAAGGCGGCCTTTAACGGTGATCGTGTCTTTTTCAGGATCAGCCTGGACGCCAATTAGAGCCAGCTCGCCATTTATTTTTACTTGGCCATTTCTGATTAACATTTCTGCCTGACGTCTTGAACAGTGGCCACTAATGGCAATCGCTTTTTGAAGAATCATTTTCATATTAGGAACGGATATTTTTTGAGCTGAAGCGCTCATTGAATAAAAGGAGGCCAATGAAGGCCAGAATAATCCAGAAGATCACCGCTAAATCATTTTTGAAATAGGGGACATCAACTAGGCCATGAACCAGAATGGTTATTAGTGCCGTCATTAATCCCAGGGCAAGATATTTTTCTCTTTTGCCATCACGTTGATAAGTGACGGTTAGTTTAAGGGAAAGATAAAGGGCTTTAAAGATTAGCCATATAAAGATAAGGGCGCCGATTAAGCCGATTTCACTCCAGAAGTTTAGAAAAATGTTGTGGGGGTATAGGTATATTTCTACCGGTTGCCAATACTTGGCGCGCAGGGTTGAACTGGCGCGGAGCTGTTCGTCAAAATTTGTTAGGTTGTCACGGTTAAAGAAAATTCCTTCTTGGTGATATGGCGCGACTGCCGTTTGATAATTATTTAAGCCAGCCCCAGTAATGAATTTTGATCCTTGAAGAAGGAGAAGTGTTTCTTTCCATTGGCGCTCACGAATTTGGCCGGACAAATCCTGGAGAGTAATTTTATTAATCACGATGTTTTTGAGAGTTGGGGAGAAAACAATTAAACCAACAAGACCAAGACTGATAATTAAAGTGACGGCTCTTTGCTTTTTTCCAGCCAGTAGTCCAAAAACGAAAAAGCCGGCGGTCAGCCCAATTAAAGCCCCTTCAGATTTTGCAAAGTAAATAGCGCTAATGGCGCTGGCAATTGTAATAATGATTACTATTTTTTTAATAGACCGGCTAAGATTCGTTTGGTGCGGCCGGGAGAAAAACCAGCCGGTAAAAATCATGATGAGCGGTGCTAAGTAGAGGCCAATAGCATTAGGATAGCCAAACCAAGAAACGACACGACGGGTTGCTTCTTGGGCCCAGAAGTCATTAAAAATAAATTGGCCGGTTATTTTTTGATAAATAGCAATTAGACTGACACTTAAAGCGGAGATTAAAAAAGCACCTAATATTTTTTGCCAATCTTTTTTTTCTTGAGCAAGATTAAGGACAAGAATAAAAACGAGAATCGGTTCGAAAAAATAAGCTTTCCAAATGCCAAGTGCGCCTTGGTCAAAATGGGCAACGCCCGCGGCAACGAAAGATGAAATAACAAGGAGAATAATTTCCCAAGAAAATGGGTAGCGGAGACGACCTTCTTTTTCTTTTAGTCGCCTTCGCCAGTTAGGCAGCCAGACTTTTATGAACCAGACCGTAAAAGTGATTATAATCATTACCTCTAAAATGGTTAGCGGCAGGCCATAAAGAGAAAAGCGGATTAAATAACTAGGGAGAGTGGCAATAATAAAAAACAAAGCATAGTCGAGGCGCGCTATCGCGAGGACGACAAAGAAAAAGGTAAAAATGATAATGGCTAAAGACATATGGTTATACTTGTTTTTATTATATCATCCGCGCTAGAAACAAACAAAAACCGCCCCTTTAAGGAGCGGTTTTTATTAAGCTCGTTCGACGTATTCGCCAGTATCGGTATTAATTCTAATTACATCTCCTTCATTGATAAACATCGGAACATTAATTTTTGCGCCCGTTTCTATTTCGACCTGTTTGTTAACATTGCCAGCTGAATTTCCCTTAACACCAGGGGGAGCGGAAACAACTTTGAATTCCATTTTTATCGGCAGACTAATGGAAACCGGTCTGCTTTCAAAATAGAGAACATCAACGTCAGTGCCGTCTTTAAGAAATAGAGCGGACTCGCCAATTTCTTCAAGAGGAAGATTGAATTGTTCGTAGCTAGTATTATCCATGAAATAGGCCTCATCTTTATCTTTATACATAAAGTTAGCCTTTTTAGTTTCAGTTTCAGCTTCCTCGGCTTTTTCAGCTCCTTGATAAGTTCTTTCTTGAATGCTGCCATTAATTAAATTACGGCATTTAATTTTTAAAACCGCGCCACCCCGACCCATCTTATGGTGATCAGTCTTGATGATAATATAAGGTTCGGCATTGATTTTGATTACTTTGCCGGTTTTTATTTCATTAAAGTTTAACATAGGCGTTTAAACTTAAATTATTTATGAGTCGGAGAGAGTAGAGCCATTACGCGGGAACGCTTGATTGCTTCAGAAAGCTTTCTTTGGTGCCAAGAACAAACGCCGGTGCGCGCTCCTGGTAGAATTTTCATGTAGAAATTAATGAAACGTTTAAGCGTTCTGGTGTCTTTGTAGTCAACGTCAAGATTATTGACGCAGAAATAACATTCTTTAGTTTTTTTTGTCATAGGTTTAATTATTTATTAGAAAGGAATATTTTCGACCCGAATTTCTTCGTCATCAATGACTTCATCGGGAATTTCAATGGTGGCCTCTGGTCCAGAGGGACCACCGGTTAAAGGAGAGGCTCCTTTGCCATCGAGCATGATCATGTTTTCAAGAACAATCTCGGTGCGATAGCGTTTAACCCCGTCTTGACCAGTCCAGTCAGTTGTTTGGAGACGACCTTCTACGAAAACCTTTGATCCTTTGTGGAGATATTTAGCACAGATTTCTGCTAATTTGCGCCAGGCGATGATGTTGTGAAATTCAGTTTTCTTTTGTTGTTGGCCGCTTTGGTCAGTCCAAACAAAGTTCGTGGCGACCGAGAAAGAGGCGACGGTCTGTCCAGAGGGGGTGTTACGTAACTCAGGATCACGGGTTAGATTGCCGATGATCATGGCTTTGTTTAAATTCA
>CAYPWC010000055.1:0-4540 GCA_964414335.1 uncultured Gammaproteobacteria bacterium
ATATGTATGCCGACGACGATCTTGGCGCTTAAGGCGCACTTCTTTCTTTACCCCGCGATAATGATTAAAACCCAGACTAATTCCTTCAGTCGGCATTTCTGCCGGCACCGGAGCAATCTTTGAAGACAGCCAAACAATATTCGGAGTCTCAGTGCCTTTAAGAGGAAAATGGAAAATACTGGCCAGCTCCTCACTATTTAAAAGAAAACTACTGCGCTCTTCAAAGTGACGATAGATAAAATCCTGGACAACTTTGGCCGGCGCCTTCTTGTTGGCCCGAGAAAAATTATTACCGTAACTAAAATTATTATATTCACTAAATGCCGAGACAATATTTTCTAAATAACGATTAGCCTCCTCTTTAGTCTTAGCGCTACTAATTAATCTAATGTTAACATCCAGACCAGTTTTAAGATTCTTCTGCTCAATTGATTTCACTAGCTCCTCATCTAAGGCCGACAGTTTCTTGGGCGATTCATTGGGATCAGTTTTTTTTGGCTTAGCGCTACTTGAAAAAATATCAACAATCATCCCCAAGGTTGTGCTCGCTCTTACACCGGCAATGACTGAATTCTTTCTATGAATTTTATTCACCACCCGACGCGCTCGGCGATGCCAAGACTTTTTAGCACTTCTAACTAAATATTGAATAACCAGGCTTTCGTCCCGACCCAATTTAGACAAAGTGTTAATAATGGCGTTCATCGGATCAACTTCCATTTTTTGGTAAGTCTTAATGGGAAAGAAAAAACCGCGCGTCGTTCTAATTGAACCGGCGGCAATTTGGCTATCTAAATGAAAGGGGTTATAATCTTCAACTTCTTCAACCACCGCTTCGGGATAATAAGCTTGAATTTGTTGCTCAATATAGCGCAGATTAGCAAATGGGGCCACGACATAAAAAGCGATTTTACCCGAAGAAGCGACAATTTCAAAAGAAAAATGATCATGGCGCCCGGTAAACCAAGCCTTGAGGCCTCGCTCGGCCTTCAGACCACCAATCGCAGCAAAAATCGTTTCGCCTTTAGCAATTTCCTCCCGAAGCATTTGAACATTATTTACTTTTTTATCATCATCCGGTTTTTCCTTTGGCAATCTCACTAAAAATACTTGATGCGGAAAATAGTGACGTCTGGTAAGGAGCCGACGAACTAAGTAAAGCAGGAGGATAAAAACCAAAACCGCCCCGAAAGCAAGGGCGAAGGCTCTTATAAAATCAGTTAAGCTAAACACATCAGCGGTTGTCATACTTAAAATTTATTTTTTATCTTCATGATTTTATCAGCTTTGATTTTCACTTCTTGTTCCAGAAAAAAACGATTAATTCCGGGAATTAGTTTCAGCCACCGTCTAATTAGTTCCACGACTTTATTCACTTTAACCTTGGTTTCTGATAAGAGTTTATTAATTTTAGTCACAGTCTCTTCCCCGGCTTTTTTAAAAGCTAATTGCTCTTCTGGCTTCATTTTCAAAAAGACTTCATTTAAGCCTTCAGCTAAAATATCATCAATCGCAGCCGCCCGCTTTTTTTGCCAATCATTTACTGGCGAGACTGGCAGGGGCGTCGCCCCTTCTCCAACTTTTTCTAGCGGCTTTACTTTTTCACCAGTCATTTCTTTGCCAATTGGCAAAGACTCCACCTTGTTTTCCAGTTTAAGGGGACTTTCAACTTTTATCGCTCCTGTTTCTGGTTTATCAAAACTAGGCTTCTCTAAACCTATTTCTCCAGCCATAAAGTTATTTTAAAGAGTAATCGCCTCTACGGGGCAATTAGCAGCCGCATTTTTAGCACAATCCGTCACTTCCGGATTAACCACCTCTGATTTACCATCAGCGTTCATCACGAAAGTTTCTGGGCATAAGCCAGCGCAAAGGCCGCAACCGATACATTTGTCTTGGTCGACTTTTACCATATTTTTTTATTAATTATTTAGTTAATTTTTCTGTATTTATTATAACATAAACCATAAAAATTAAAACCCTTCTTCACCCCCTAAAAACCGGCTAGATTTGACAATTTTAGGCGCCTTTGTTATATTAGAACAATAAAACTTAAATTAACCCTAAAAGTGCTAGTCTCTGGCTAGCCTTTTCAGTGTAAAGCAATCAATATGGCACATAAGAAAGCCGCCGGGTCTACCTCCCTCGGTCGTGAGTCAGAAAGTAAGCGTTTAGGCGTAAAGCTGACAGACGGCCAATGGGCAAAAACTGGCGCCATTATCATTAGACAACGAGGCACTAAGTATCATCCTGGCCTTAACGTTGGTATTGGTGGCGATGACACTTTATTCGCTTTAGCTAGCGGTTTTGTCAAATTTACCACCAAAAAACTACGGAAATTCAACAACACTTTGAAATCTTCCAAAATCGTTAATGTTCTTCCCTTAACCGATGGCAAAAAAGAAGAACTAAAAAAGATCGCTCTAACTAAAAAACAGGTAGCGGCAAAGAAAAATGCAAAAAAAGCTGAAGTTAAACCGAAAGCCAAAGCCAAAAAAGTCGCCGTCAAGAAAACTACTAAAAAATAACTCCAGGTGTAGATAAACAAAAACCGGTTTCAACCGGTTTTTTGTTTGACAAAAATAAAAGAGCTTACTAAGTAAGCCCTTTTTTATTTTCCTATTTTCTATTTCTTTTTTCTCTATATTCCTCTAGAACCAAATTACTTCCGGTTCTTACACACTCTCATAAATTCCACAAATAAGGGGTGCGGGGCAAGCGGGCGAGAAATATATTCGGGATGAAACTGAACACCGACAAAAAATGGGTGATCAATAATTTCCACCGCTTCAACAATTTTACCATCTGGTGAAGTTCCCGCGATTTTAAGTCCCAGTGATTCTAACTGACTCCAGTTTCTCCCGATAATCGTTATTAAACTCATAGCGATGACGATGACGCTCGGAGACAACCGCATTCTTAGTAAAGCGCCCGTAACTAGCAGCTAAATGCGTCCCCGGGATAAGCTTGCAAGGCCAACCGCCAAGACGAATCGTTCCGCCATAGCCACGTTCTTTTATTAGCTTTTCTTGACCAGGCATAATATGAATTACCGGATTCTTAGTCTGCGGATCACATTCGGCTGAATTAGCGTCTTTAAGGCCGGCAACGTTTCGGGCAAATTCAATAACGGCCATTTGCATACCATAGCAAAGGCCGAAATAAGGAAGGCCTTTCTCTCGACAATACTTAATCGTCTTAATCTTCCCTTCTGAGCCTCTAGCGCCCCACCCTTGGGGGACAATGATACCGTCTAGGCCTTTGAGAGCCTGAGCGCCTTTTTTCTCTACATCTTCAGCACTTAGCCAATGAATCTTCGCTTTACAGTGATTACTAAAAGACGCATGTTTAATCGCTTCAATGACTGAAATATAGGAATCACCAAAAGAAAAATCACCACTCGCAAAATATTTACCAACGATTCCAATGTTAACCACCGGATCCTTAGTCTTTGATAAATTAACCATCTTTTTCCAGGCCTCATTCTGAGCCTTCTGACGTCTAATCGGAAGACCGAACTTTTCTAAAATTCTCTCGCTTAAATTATCTTTTTCAAAGTTGAGCGGGATGTCATAAATAGAATCAGCGTCAGGAGCGGCAATGACTGCCTCTAAAGGAACACTGCAGTTAACTGATAGTTTTTCTCGGCGCACCATATCAAGCGGACGCTCACTTCTGGCCACTAGAAAATCTGGTTGAATACCGGCTGATTGCAAGTTTCTGACTGCATGTTGAGTTGGCTTAGTTTTCATTTCACCAATCATATTCGGTGTTGGTAGGTAGGAAACCATAACGAAGAGAACATCTTTCGGTTGATAGAGTTTCATTACTCTCGCCGCTTCTAGAAACAAGAGGTTTTCATATTCGCCAACCGTTCCGCCAATTTCAATAATCATGATTTCCGCTTTGGTTTTTTTCACCGCCCTTTCAATTCGTTCTCTAATTTCCTGAGGAATATGCGGCACCACCTGAACACATTTACCACGATACTCCAAATTCCTTTCACGAGTAATAACGGTTTGATAGACGCGACCGGTGGTCATGTAGTTTTCCCGGTAAATATTTTGATTTAAAAACCGTTCATAGTTACCAA
The DNA here is from genome assembly GCA_964414335.1 of uncultured Gammaproteobacteria bacterium. Taxonomy (GTDB): domain Bacteria; phylum Patescibacteriota; class Patescibacteriia; order Patescibacteriales; family UBA12465; genus UBA12465. The sequence goes on from CAYPWC010000055.1 coordinate 4,094, forward strand.
TGTCTTGGTCGGTTTCATCACCATCTTCAGTCACAAACACTTCCCCATGCTCGACTGGATTCATTGTGCCGGCATCCACATTAATGTATGGATCCATTTTTATCGCGCTCACTTTATAGCCTCTGGCTTGAAGAATCTGACCAATTGAAGCGGTAGTAATTCCCTTTCCGACTCCCGACATCACCCCGCCAGTGACAAAAATATACTTAGTCGTTTCCTGACTAACCGCGGTTTTTTTAAGCTTTTTTTGAGTTTTTTTAGCCACAGACATAGTGCTTGACGTTAAAATATTATTATGATATAAATGATTAATCCTTTAAAAATTGAATAAAAATAAACAAAATAAAAACAAAAAAGGAGGACAAAAATGAAAAACATCTTTTTACTCAGAGACTCTAACCAGAGTCTCGTCCTCATGATATTTGACGGCCGAGTCGTCTCATGCAC
>CAYPWC010000056.1:0-4531 GCA_964414335.1 uncultured Gammaproteobacteria bacterium
CGACTTCAACTCTGAGTCCTTGGGATTTTAGTTCATCCCTTAACTTAAAGCAGGCCGCTAAATGAGTTTCAGCCACGGAGACGATTTTAATTTGGGTTGGTGCGAGCCATAATGGAAAGGCACCGCTATAGTGTTCAATTAAAAGACCGATAAATCTTTCAAAGGAACCAAATAGCGCCCGATGAAGCATATAGGGCTGTTCTTTTTCGCCGGCACTGTTGGTAAAGGTGAGGGCAAATCTTTCTGGTAAGTTAAAGTCAAACTGCAAAGTGGAACATTGCCATTCGCGGCCCAAAGCATCTTTGATTTTGAAATCAAGTTTAGGACCATAGAAAGCGGCACCACCTAAGTCTTTTTGGAAGTTCAATTTTTTGTCAGTGGCTACTTTTTCTAAAACCTTTTCGGTAAATTGCCAGCCTTCTTCAGTACCGATATTTTTCAAGTTTTTGGGGTCACGGACGGAGAGGTAGACTTTAACGTCGCTGGTTTTAAAACCAAATGACTCATAGATAAAGAGAATAAAATCAACGACGCGGCCTAGTTCTTCTTCAACTTGATCGGCGCGGCAAATAATGTGAGCGTCATCCTGAGTAAAGCCGCGGACGCGGGTCAGGCCAGATAACTCGCCTTTCTTTTCAAAGCGATAGACCGTGCCACATTCCGCCCAGCGTTTAGGCAATTGGCGATAGGAATGCTGACTGTTCTTGTAAATTTGGACATGGAAAGGACAGTTCATTGGCTTGAGAAGATAAGCTTCTGACTCTTTGACTTTTTCCTTATTCTGACTTTCTTGAAGACTTTGACCAACTTCAAGGGGTGGATACATGCTGTCATTATAGAAGCCCCAGTGGCCAGAAGTTTCCCAGAGAGCTTTGTTACCGATATGAGGAGTGCGGACTAGTTCATAACCAGCCTTCTCGTGTTCGCGGTACCAGAAATCTTCAATCGTTCGCCATAGTTTTGCTCCTTTCGGATGCCACAAAGGAAGGCCTAAACCGACCATATCATCAATATGAAATAAGTCTAACTCTTTACCGAGTTTACGATGATCTCTTTTTTCCGCTTCGGCGAGCATTTTAAGGTGACTATCTAAATCTTCTTTACTCTCAAAAGCTAAAGCATAAATACGGGTAAGCATTTTATTTTTCTCATCACCACGCCAATAGGCACCAGCTAACTTATAGAGCTTATAGCTCCCGGGTTTCAGTTGGTTCGTGTTTTCAATATGCGGTCCGCGACAAAGGTCATCAAATTTTCCGACAGTATAGAAACTAACGATTTTTTCACCCTGGTCTTTAAGGTCAGAGATTAGCTCACCCTTATAAATTTCTCCGTTTTCTTTGGCGGCTTTAAGGGCGTCGTCAATGGCGACTTCACGGCGTTCGAATTTCAAGTTTTGCTTGATTAAAAACGCCATTTTCTTTTCAATGGATTTTAGATCGGCTTCGCTAATTTTAGTCTCACCAAAATCGGCATCATAATAGAAACCATTATCAATGGCGGGGCCAATAGCCAGTTGGACGTCTGGCCATAACTCTTTTAGAGCCGCGGCCATGATATGCGCCAAACTGTGGCGCTTCAGTTCTAGATTTATTTCAGCTTTCATACTATTAATTTAGTTATTAATATAAATTATTTTTAATTAAATTTGTTTTCCTTAGTTTCCGATTATTTAATTGTTATTAAAAAATCCCGTCCTAGTAAAAACAGAAAAACTGTTTTTACCGGGACGGGACATTTAGTCTCGCGGTTCCACCCGGTTTCCGTCTTCAGTAGGAAGGCGACCCTTGTAAAAGCTTTAGGTGTTTGACTTGGAAAGAAAATTTCCAACCAGGTTTGGTGGACCTGGCAATCAGCTTTGATTATTCAATTATAGCCTGTGATTAGGAGTTTGTAAATAAGGGGGAGAATAGTAATTAGCCTTTCGCTAACACTAGCGCTTTGACGCTTTTCGCCCCGGCGGCTTTAAGGGTCCTGGCCGCTTCATTTAAAGTGGCGCCGGTAGTAACAATATCGTCAATTAATATTACTGTTTGCTCTTTGAGTGAGCCCCCTTGCCACTTAAAAACCCCTTCGATATTTTGTCTTCTTTTGGCTTCACTTAAACCGACTTGGGGCGGTCGGTTTTTTATCCTGATTAAATCATGAGAGTTAATCGGGTAGTTGAAATAAGTGCTCCAGGCTTTTGCCAAGAGTTCAGCTTGATTAAAGCCGCGCCACCGGTAGCGACGTGAAGACAGGGGAAGGGGAATGACTAAAACTTTTTCGTCTAAATCGCCAGCGCCATTTATTTTTTTCCAGAAAGAAATTAAAAAGCGCCCCAATTGTTCATTCAGGGCCCTTAAGAATTCGTATTTATATTTTTTTATCACCGCGCTTAGTAGCTGATCACTGTAGTCACCAGCCAAATAGACTCGGTCGAGATTAGTGGTTATTAGTTTCTGTCCTAAAGCCTCACTTTCTAAGCGGTCATTGATTTTTATTAACTGAAGACAAGATGGGCAGAGGGTAAATCCTTCCTCCTGACAGTTTAGGCAGCTAAGGGGAAAGAGAATGTCGAGAAAAAAGGTCTTTAGCTTTCCTAGGAGGGGAGCCATAGCCGTTAGCGCAAATTGATTTTGTAAATAGCGCCGGAGAATTTATCAGTAAAATAGAGAACGTTTTGATTTTCGGGAACGACAATGTCCGAGATGTTGAACAAGCCATCGGGAATGGCGATTAAAGTTTGATTACCGGTTTCTAAATCAATTTTATATAAACTATCTTCGGTTTTATCAGCGAGCTCGGGATAGAGACCACTTCCTTTTGGCAGGTTATTGGGAACGGCACAGTAAATTTCTGAATTGGAAGCGAAAGTGCATTTATCCGCCCAAGTTTGGAGGTTAAGATTAGTCCGGTTCTGACTAATGGTGTCGGTACTAGCATCAACAATCCAGAGACGGGGGTTTAGATTATCATTTGAATTATAGACACTGTAGAGAAGACGGTCGCCGGTTGTTGACCATTGTGATCTTAGGCCGCGACCTTCAATGGTGGTGGATTTAAAGTTTTCGCCGTTTAGTCCAACAAAGTATACTTGTTGACGATTAAAGTCCGAACCTTCGGTATAGAGGGCGACAATTTGATTGTTAGGTGACCAGGAGGGATAAACAGTACTTCCTTGCGTGCCGATTTCTTCCAGAGCTTTTGCCTGGGAGCCGTCACTGTTGGAAACTATTAACCAACGGTTATCTGGATCAAGACCAATGCTTTTGGCGATGATTTGATTACTGTCGGTGGAAAAAGAAAAGTCCTCCCAGTGAGAAGGGAGAGTGACTTGTTTTTCCGTGGAGAAGTTATAGAGAGTTTTGCTGCCGTCCGGGTATTCGAGAATTGCTTGGTTTTTATCTGGCGCCCAATTAACCTTTTCAACAGAATAGAAAGACTTGGAGCTTAATGGTACCCTATTTCCATCTTGATCAAGGCGATAGAATTTATTATCCCGTCGGTCATAGTATTGAATAGTACCGCTATTAGAAACAGTCGGATCTAGCGACGGAGCATTATTAACTACTTCCGTTTTGGTAAGGCCGCCAATAGCGATGGGGCTGGGTTCGTTTTGGTTAGGAGCGCCGGTTCCGCCCGGACTGACTACACCATCAGTTATGCCCGTTGGTAGTTCGCCCGTACCGGTTCCATCAGGATTAGTCATTCCGCTATTTCCACCGGCGTTAGGAAGTCCGCCAATGGTCCCGGGAGTACTCGTAGCCACTGGAACAGTTACCGTTGAGCTGGTCATGAAGAATAGGCGCCAGATAAAATAGCCGATTAGGATAACTAAACCCAAAAAAACCAGGATGAGAAAAAACTTTTTAAAGCGGGCGAAAAAATTCATATTTACGCTTGTTTAATGTTTCTAAATAATATATAATTAGTATATATCAGAAAATAAGATAATTCAATTAAAACTTCTCAGGTTTTATTAAGCTTATGGGCCTATTTTCTTTAAGTGGTGATAACCTTTTTTTAGGTATTGATATTGGCGACTCTTCTTTAAAGATGGTGGAGTTGCGTAGCAAGAAACGCAAGATTTATCTTTCTAACTACGCTTTCAGTGAAAACGTTAGTGAGGTTAATTTTACCAAAATTGATGATGTCAACTATTTAGCTAAAGCCATTTTAAAAATTAAAAACGAAGCCGGCATCAAGGCCACTAAGGTAACCGCCTCTTTGCCGACGTTTGCCGTCTTTTCTTCAATCATTAATTTATCCAATGTTGATAAGAAGGGAATTACTCTAGCCGTTAATGAAGAGGCAAAGAAGGTTATTCCTCTCCCTCTTGAAGAAATGATTCTTGATTGGAAAATCATTCCTGATGAAAATGGTAAGACGCCGACGAAAGGCAACATGCGCGTCTTCCTCACTGGTTCTCCAAAAAAATTGGTTCGTAAATATATTGAAGTCTTTAAACAAGCTAACCTTAACCTCGTTAGTCTCGAGACAGAAACTTTTTCTCTAGTTAGATCTTTAATTGGAAATGACAAGTCAACCG